>CAZKIR010000659.1:0-2011 GCA_964552835.1 uncultured Bacteroidales bacterium | reverse complement strand
GGTAAGTGATTCGCCCAAACCCGCTATGCCCCCGTAAGTTACCGCATCTTTAAGCCCCAAGTACCCGCCTAGCCATAGGCCAGCATTTAAACCATCTTCAAAACTTTCACCCTTGTACCAAATATATAAACTTCCTGTTAAAAAGCCCCTTGTAAAACCATAAACCCCTCCGTATACTACACCGCTCCAGAATCCTTCCAACCCAAGGGCTGCAACTGTTGCGCCACCGACCAATGAGCCTATTCTAGCAGCAAGAACAAAAGTATTAGCAAAAACTATATAATCTGTAAAGAATTCTTTTCCATCTTCAAACCCTAATGCTTGAGGCAGACGTCTCGCCCGTGCCTTGCTCAGACAGGCATCCTGCCATACCTTATATGCTTTTTTTTCTTATTTTATATTTTTCGGATATAACTTTATTGCCGGCACTTAACGCACGGACAACATGACGGCGCAGCGGGGGCACGGTCGATACGTTTGCGCCAGAGGGTGAATTATCTATTTAGCAAATCAAGTCCCTAATGCATCTCCTTTCGTTGATAAATCACCATACACCGAAACTATAAACCAATAAATTCCTACATTTCTAAATATATAATAATGAGTACTACTATCTGCCCCATGGATATTTATTAATGTATAAATAGAATCATTCGGAAGTCGATTACTGTTTTCGTATCCATCACGCTTTTCCCTTGAAATAATATGGTAATCATCGGGCATGAATGAATGACAATCCCTAATATATTTTGTTGTCATAATTTCATTTCCAAATGACTTTAAAAAAAGGTTAAAATTATTGTTTTCGCAACTAGAAAAATGAATATTTAAAGTATTTAATGGTGTCGAAAAATGCTCGTGACTTGAATCAAGGGCGGCCAAAAAGAAATGCCTATCCTCAAATTCCGGAATCTTTGGAAAACTGACACCGCTTTCGCATTGACTATAAAGAATATACCTCTTGCCTTTTATAGGCCGTACAAAATGGACCATTTTGTAATGCGTTTTATTATTTAAATATACTTTAACAAATACCTCGATATCACCTGGTATAGATGGGATAATAAGGCTCCGGGCATAGTTCGTGTTCGTTATCTTTATACTATCAATATCATAACCAAGAGTATCAAGCCTTGGCACTTTTTCCCCACCTTTTATTGATTCTGATAACTTATAGTTTTTATTTACCAGGCCAGAATAATATAGGTTAACCCTTTCCTCACTTCGCGTGAATTTCTCTTTTTTTTCCTGAATTTTAGGTTTTTCGGGTTTCTTTTTATCATTATGAACATTCCTTGTCTTGCAACAATTCATTAACAGCATAAAAACCAATAAGAAATAAAGTTTTGTTTTCATAATAAATAAAATTTAATAAATTGGCCAAAAGAAATAACTCATTGGGTTAACCCAAACCTGGCGGGGCTTTCTGAACATACTTCGTTTTTCTACTACTACCCCAACATGAATATGATTTAGCATACTTGGGTCATTCGGGTAATACATATTTAAATCAGAAGACCACCCAATTAAATCGCCCCGGTTTACATGCCTTCTTGTTTGGGGACCATATTCTGCAAATATAACATACATCATTTCAATTTCAGTTACACCGCTAAAAGATTTATCGGGATAAAGCGTCGCGATAGGATAATCTGTAATTCATCACGAAACCATCAGTAGGTGCATATACAGGGTAAAAATCAGGGTTATACACGTCTATTCCCTGGTGGGGGTAACCATGAAGACGGTCAGCACCATAACCTCCCCTGCCAGATTCATCATTTCTAATAGATGGTTTTCCACCTGTTGGACTGTCATAACTATCAAGCGAACTATTATGGTTTATTATTTCTTCTTGGGTTTTTGGGGGCCCACCAATCCCTTCTTTGCCATTGTCTTCGTTTTTCATCCAACTGGTCATCATTTCCCCGTAATCATCAGCGTATGGATATACTTCGCCTGTTGACGGGTTCATGCTAAACATATAATTTGGAGAATTTAACGCGAGGGC
>CAZKIR010000658.1:0-2020 GCA_964552835.1 uncultured Bacteroidales bacterium | reverse complement strand
TTTCATGGAAACTTACCTGGCAGGAGATGAAAAGCCATCAAAAACCTATCAACAAGGTTTTTATCCCATGATGCTATATAGAATACAGTTTTAAAAAAATAACTATCGTAATTTTACATCTATATTGAAGGAAATGGTTGGTCTACGAATTTGGTTTGGCATTGGCTTGGTGATAATTGGCATATTGTTCCTCGTTGGTTTAATGATTTTTATTAATTTAGTTCACGTGAAAAAAACAAAAGGCTTGATGAAAACCCAAAAAAATAACATGGTGCCCGCCCAAGAAAAGGTTGAACATGGAACCTTGCAAAATGACGGGTACACGATTCATTATTTTGCCAGGGGTGACAGGAAAAATGAGTTGATTGTTTTTTTTCACCCGGCATTTGCCGATCATTGTTGTTTTGATGATCAAATAGATGTTTTTTCACAAAAATACCGTGTGGTCACCTTTGATATCTTGGGGCATGGTCTATCTCGAATTGAAAAAACGAAAGACAAAATTGATAAAACAACTGATCATGTTCTCGAGATCCTGCAAAGGGAAGGAAAAAACAGTGCACATCTCGTGGGCTCCTCGATGGGTGGATTGTTAGCACAGCATTTTGCCCTGCAATACCCGGGCAAAGTGAAAAGCCTGTCTGTTTTGGGCGCATATGATATCCATCGTGACAACCGGGAAATTGCAATGGCACAACGCGGGCAGCAAGTTAAATGGATGGCCAAGGCCCTTTTTTCCATGCCTTTTTTTCGGCGAACCGTGGCCAAGGAGGGGGCTATTGACCATTCCGTACAAGCCCGCTTGTACGAAATGGCCGGGGGTTTCTCAAGAAAGTCATTTACCGTTATGCCTGGCTTGGGCAAAGTAGTAAAAGAACGCACGGTGCCAAACCCTAAATACCCCCTTTTGATACTGTGCGGGGAACGGGATATTAAACTGGCCCGGCGCGCGACAAAAAATTGGCATGATTCAGCAAAAGGAAGCAGGTTTGCTATAATTAAGAATGCCGGCCATAACGCGAATATGGATAATCCAAAGGATTTTAATAAAATTGTAATGGGTTTTATTGCCCATGGGGATTAAAAAAATGAACAGGCTTAAAAGGATAAATGATAAAAAAATTCTTCTTTTCGGGATACCGCTAGCAGGGCTTTTCGTAGCAATCGTAAGCATGTACGTGCACGGGGGCACGAGTGGGACAAGGAATTTGCTCTTGGGTATCTTGCCCAGTATTTTTGTTTCGGCCAGCATATGGTTAGGGTGCCGCCAGATTGTTATTTTCTTGTGGCACAAGTATCCCTGGGAACGTTTCCCAAAGAAGCATTTACTTATCGAAATTTTTGTTATCCCGGCTTACGCGATCCTGGTGCTATCCATCATTTTTTACCTGGAACTTACCTTCGGCGATGCTGAGGCAGTCCGTGAATCCTTCATGGCTTCCATGGTTATCGGGGTGCTTATAACCCTTTTCATTACCACGGTACACGAGGGGGTGTTTTTTTATAATCAATGGAAATACAATTTTAATCGCTCCGTACGGCTAAAGAAAGATAACCTGGAAGCCCGCTATGAAGTATTGAAAACACAGCTAAACCCCCATTTCCTGTTCAATAGCCTGAACACGTTGGTAAACATGCTGGATGATTCTTCCGAAGCCTCCCGGTTTACCCGTGAATTGTCAGATTTCATGCGGTACATGCTAATTAACAGGGAAAAGGGCACGATATTGCTCCGCGAAGAAATCGGCATGATCCATAAATACGTGTACTTGCAACAATCCCGTTTTGGTAAAAACCTACAATTAGACATTAACGTGCCAGAAAAATACTATCATTATTCTATCCCGCCCTTGGCCTTACAAATGTTGCTTGAAAACGCTTTGAAGCACAACGTGATTTCTAAAAGCAAACCCCTTGTAATTAAAGTTTACGTGGACCCTAAAAAAGGTATCGTGGTAGAGAACAACCTCCAGAAAAAACATGATGTTCAGTCTACAGGCATCGGTATACGGAATATTGA
>CAZKIR010000657.1:1502-2030 GCA_964552835.1 uncultured Bacteroidales bacterium | reverse complement strand
TTGTTGAAAAAGGAGGAGAGATTATACCCAAGATCGTGGGGGTAGACAAATCAAAAAGGCCGCCTGATAGCCAAGAAATAAAATATATTGAACATTGCCCGGAGTGCGGTGCCAAACTGGACCGGATAGAAGGTGAGGCCAAGCATTATTGCCCTAACGAGCCCCACTGCCCGCCCCAGATAAAAGGCAAGATCGAACATTTCGTGTCGCGCAAGGCCATGGACATAGGGCTGGCAGAGGCCACGGTAGAATTGTTGTTTAACAAGGACTTGATAAATGACGCGGCCGATTTGTACTATTTGAAAAAAGAACAGCTACTGCCCCTGGAAAGGTTCGCGGAAAAATCGGCCCAAAACCTGCTGGATAGCCTGGAAAAATCCAAAGACGTACCCTTTCACCGCAGCTTGTATGCATTGGGGATCCGTTACGTGGGAGAAACCGTGGCCAAGACCCTGGCCAGTCATTTTCAATCAATCGACCAGCTAAAAAATGCAAGCTATGAAAAACTCGTGCAAGTTGATGAAATTG
>CAZKIR010000657.1:0-1492 GCA_964552835.1 uncultured Bacteroidales bacterium | reverse complement strand
TTGGCGACAAGATCGCACGCGGCCTGGTAAGCTATTTCAAGGACGAAAAGCACCTGGAAATTATTGAAAAATTAAAAAAAGCCGGGGTAAACCTTGCTGCCAAACCCGAGGAAAAAGAAAAACCAAGCAGCCATAAGCTCGAGGGAAAATCCATCGTTATATCAGGCGTGTTCCAACAGCATTCAAGGGATGAACTAAAAAACATGATCGAGGCACATGGTGGCAAAAACGTGGGCTCCATTTCTTCCAAAACAGATTTTATCCTCGCGGGCGAGAACATGGGACCGTCCAAGTTAAAAAAAGCCAACGATTTGAACATTCCCATAGCATCAGAAAATGAATTTCTTAAAATGATAGAATAGTATTTAGATTCATTATAAAAAATAAATTATCCAAGGCAGTTGCATAAAATTATATAATTTTACAAGATGGAAATCATGAAATCGACCCGTATAAATATCAGTAACAGCTTGCTCGCCAGGCAAGCCCGCGGGCTTGCCCGGCAGCGCCTGGCCCATACCCTTGACACGGCAAGTAATGTTGGTGTTATCATCGCACCCGGGTCGCGTGAAGATTTTAGGGAAAATAGAGATTTTTTAGAGTACCTGGCCCAGAAAAGCCTGAATATTACTATCCTGCTTTATATTAACGACCTGGACGATATCCCGTATTACCAACAATTTGAAAACGTTAACTATTTTACCAGCAAAGACTTGAACTGGCTTTACAGGCCAAAATCATCCCTCGTGCTGGATTTTATAAAAGAAAAATACGATATCTTAATTGATTTAAGCCTTGAGCCAACTTTCCCGGTAAAATACATTACCGGTATGTCAAGGGCTAAATTTAAAGTAGGCCTCCGTACCAAGGAGAACCCTTATTTTGACCTCATGCTCGACCTTGGAAACCTGAGGAACAGGAATTATTACAACGAACAACTTAAATATTATTTAAACATATTAAAAAACTGAAATTATGCCGTCCAAAAAATTTATTGGCACTGGTGTCGCCATCGTAACACCTTTTAGAGATGATAAAAGCATAGATTTTAGCGCCCTGGAAAAGCTAATTGATTACCAGATTGAAAATGGCACGGATTATATCGTGGCCTTGGGCACAACAGGAGAATCGGTTACCCTGAACAAGGAAGAAAAAGAAGCAGTTGCCACCTTTATCGTGGAAAAAGTGGATGCCCGTGTACCGGTAGTGATAGGTGTTGGGGGCAACAATACCCAACAAATACTGAACGATATCAACACGATGACCTTCGACGGGGTCGACGCGATCTTGTCTGTTTGCCCGTATTATAACAAACCCAGCCAGGAAGGCATATTCCAGCATTATAAAACCATTGCATCTTATAGCCCCGTGCCCGTTATATTGTACAACGTGCCCGGCCGAACCGGGGTAAACATCAAGGCCGAAACGGCCCTTAAACTGGCCAGGGTAGAAAATATCATTGGTATTAAAGAAGCCTCTGGCAATTTAACCC
>CAZKIR010000656.1:0-2031 GCA_964552835.1 uncultured Bacteroidales bacterium | reverse complement strand
TAATAAAGACGGTAGTTTTCTGGTGAGCGCACATCAAAACGGCCTGGTAAAGCTATGGGTATGGATGGGCGAAAACTCCGACCTGAATGCCCGCCGCCATCATTGGGTAAAGACACAACAAACGGATAGTAAAAACTAAATTTTTAAAAAATAGAAAATTTTTGGGGTTTTTCAAATAACGCAATACAACAAAACCAATAAAAATCCCGAGCAAGGGAAGCACAAAAGGGCAGTACCAGGCAATAGCAGCCAGTGCACCGCCAACAGCCGGGTAGGCAGCAGTACCGATACTCAGCACGCTCCCGTTATAGCCCATGGCCGTTCCCCGTCGTTTTCCCGAATACAAACCCCCTATGAGCGTAACATTCAACGAACCTATAGATGCTGCTCCCACACCCTGAAATAACCTAAAAAGTAACAATGAATTAAAGTCCCTTGCAAAAAAACAGGCAAAACCGGCAACCCCAAATAATAAAAGGGCAGGAACAAGAACCTTTTTCCAGCCAAATCTGTCGGCAAGTATACCCAGGAAAGGAGTTAAGAAAACTCCGGGAAGCGTGAAAACCGAAATTAAATAACCTACCTGTTGCTTGGTAATTCCAAACTCAACAGCTATTTTGGGAAATGCAGGTGTAATGCTTGAAACAGCCATTACCCAGATTAATGTAATTGAAAATATAATGTAAAGATTCCTGTCTCTCAATTAGGATTTTTCGTCAGCCATTCATTTTTACTTTAAAATCCAGTCGCGAAGGTAAACTAATTTTACGCGTTTAACACGAGCCTCCCCAAAGCAATAACCCAAACTGCATTTTCTTGTAAAATTTGCAATTTACGTGAATAATATTTATTTTTGACGTGTAACAGAACAAATCATGGACACGAAACTTACATTACATTTTAACAAAGATATTATTGAGTCGGCAAAAGCATTCGCGGAGGCCAACAATATCAGTCTTTCGCGCCTCACCGAATTCCTTTACCGGAATATCACATCAGGTAATTACCGCACTTTAGAAGAATTACCTGTTGCCGATTGGGTAGCCCAGGTAGCAGAGGGTAAAGCCGAGTACAAGCGACGCACGCGCAAAGACACGAAAAAAGAATACTATAATCATAAAAAGTGAAACAGGCCATACCTGATATAATTAATGAGATAAGCCTGCATTTACCCTGTTTCAAAGACTATCATTAAAATTATACCCGTGAAAGTTTTTCTTGATGCCAACGTGTTAATATCGGTACTGAACAAGGAATACCCCCTGTTTACATATTCTGCCAGGGTTTTAAGCCTGTCAGGTAAAGATAATTTTAGCATCTACACTTCACCACTTTGCCTGACTATTTCATTCTATTTTGCCACGAAGAAAAGTGGTCAAAAAAATGCGAAAGAAAAAATTGACACCCTATTGAATCATATTCATGTTACCGGAATCAATGACAACATCGCCTGGAAAGCTATAAAAGGTCCTCAATTTCATGATTTTGAGGATGGAATGCAGTATTATTCAGCACTTGAATCGTCCTGTCGGGTTATTGTCACATCCGATTTGGATGATTTTTACAGTAGTGATATAGAGGTATTGGAGTGTGAGGCTTTTTTGAAGAAATATTTCAAAAAAGGAATAAAATAAGTTTTTCTACACACGTTGAACACTCGGCACAAATTCTAATTCAAACCCCGCGAATTCTCATCTCAGCTTCTTTTTAATGCATTTTTTCGGAAATTAGTTCCTAAATTCAAGAATATGGCCAACGTACTGCTAACCGAAAAGTGTGTTCGATCCTGCCCCTATTGCTTCGCTAAGGAGCATATGGACGAATCGGATAAACAAATGCTCTTCTGGCAGGATTTAATTTATATTGTCGATTTGCATGAAATTTCAGGTGACAAGGCTATTGCACTTCTCGGTGGTGAACCCACTTTACATCCGGATTTTGTTGATTTCGTGCTGTCCATCCTTGAAAGAAATTTCCATGTTAACATTTTTACCAGCGGGGTATTTTCACCCGGTGCGAAATATGTATTCG
>CAZKIR010000655.1:0-2051 GCA_964552835.1 uncultured Bacteroidales bacterium | reverse complement strand
AGCTTATTTTCTAATCCGCTGATTATCCGCGTAATACGGGATCAGCACCCATAAATTTTTAAGCGATTATAAACCAAAGGATAAAGATAATGTAATTGCCCTGAAATACTTTTTTAAAGCATACATTACCGATAACAGGGTAAGAGACATCATTGAAAAGAAAAAATTCAATGAATTAAACGTGAATCCTTCTTTTAACATCAATGATTATAAATCGGTTGGAAAAAACTGGAGAATGCTTATACCGGAATACGTGAAGGATTATGTTCCGTTAAATAATTTTATGTAATGCACAGAAACCGGAAAAACATACGGTTAAAAGGGTATGATTATTCTTCGAAAGGATTGTATTTTATTACCATTTGCACCAAAGACCGGGAATATTATCTTGGTAAAATAAACAATCAAAAATTTGAATATTCTCCCATCGGTGCCATTGCCTATACCTATTGGAATGAAATACCCAAACATTTTAAAAATATTCGATTGGGTGAATTTATTATAATGCCCAATCATATTCATGGAATAATTGAAATTGTTCAGCCACGCCATGGCGTGGCCCCACAATCCCCACAGGAATCCCCTGTAGGGTCATCCCATGGGATGACTAATAAAAATGAATTCGGCAAAACAATCCCCGGTTCAATATCTGCCATTATCGGACAATATAAATCATCAGTAACCCGGTGGTGCAATAAAAATGATTATAATTTTGCCTGGCAATCCCGGTTTCACGACCATATAATCAGGGGTGAATCGGATTTTAACCGTATTGAACAATACATTATCAATAATGTAGCAAATTGGCGAGATGATAAATTTTTTTAATAAACCATGTTAGATACAACAACGAAACGACGAATAGATACTGCCCGTGATATTTTAGTGGGTAAAGTCCCTGACCCAAAAAGCCAGGTAGAGCAAATTACCATTGCATTGATTTATAAATTCATGGACGACATGGATTTAGATGCGGAAGAATTGGGCGGTGAACCAACGTTTTTGAGCGGAGAATATGAAAAATACGGTTGGAGAAAGATATTCAACCCTTCTTTGGGTGGTTTTGAAATGCTGAATCTATACAGTGAAGCTATTCTGAAAATGGCTCAAAACCCCAATTTGCCCCAATTATTTCGCGATGTTTTCAAAAATGCTTATTTGCCCTATCGTGACCCGGAAACACTGAAAAGTTTCCTGAAAATTATCAACGATTTTTCCTACGACCACAGCGAAAGACTGGGCGATGCTTTTGAATATCTTTTGTCGGTACTGGGTAGCCAGGGCGATGCCGGGCAGTTTCGTACCCCGCGGCATGTAATTGATTTTATGACTGCCCTGATAGCGCCAAAGAAAAATGAAACCGTGCTTGACCCTGCATGCGGAACAGCAGGTTTTTTAATATCGGCATACAAACATATTTTTAAAGAAAATTCGAGCAACTACGATAAAACTGACCCGTATACCTTTGAGCAAAACAATGTAAAGCTGGCAGAAATTACCGTAAACGGTAAGCACTACAAAGGCGACAAATTAAGTCCTGATGACCGGGCGCGGATAATACAGAATATCAAAGGCTACGACATTTCGCCCGATATGGTGCGTCTGAGTTTGGTAAACCTGTATCTGCATGGTTTTACAGACCCGCACATTTACGAATACGATACCCTTACCAGTGAAGAACGCTGGAATGAATTTTATGATATTATTCTTGCCAATCCGCCTTTCATGTCTCCGAAAGGTGGCATACGTCCCCATAAACGTTTTGCTGTTCAAAGTAAACGCAGCGAAGTGCTGTTTGTGGATTATATGGCTGAACACCTCACGCCAACAGGAAAAGCAGCCATTATTGTACCCGAAGGGATAATTTTCCAAAGCGGCACAGCCTACAAAAGCCTGCGCAAAATGTTGGTAGAGGATAATTATTTAGTAGGAGTAATTTCACTACCGGCAGGCGTTTTTAATCCATACAGTGGAGTAAAAACGTCCATTTTATGGCTGGACAAAACGCTGGCTAAAAAGACCGATAAAATACTTTTTGCCAAAATAGAACA
>CAZKIR010000654.1:1563-2062 GCA_964552835.1 uncultured Bacteroidales bacterium | reverse complement strand
TAAATATAAAATATTGATTATTAATGTTCAACTAAAAATATATTCGAGTGAAAACTAACTTGATACTTGTTTTAGGCTTTTTTATTTCTATATCTTTGGGTTGTAAAAGAGCATATTTTAAAAACACGGGTATATTGCAATCACCAAATAAGGAAATAAAAATCCATTTTGAAGTTGATGAGGGGATCCCTTCTTATTCGGTATTACACGGCTCAGACACGCTCATCTTGCCCTCTAGGCTTGGTGTTAAATTGAAAAAGCCCGGGTTTCATGATGGTTTTATTATCGAAAAACAGATTTACCGTACCGTGGATGATACCTGGAATCAACCCTGGGGAGAGGAAAAACAAATCAGGGATCATTTTAACGAGCTGAAAGTTTTTTTAAGGGATACTGAAAATCGACAAATGAATTTGATTTTCAGGGCTTATAACGATGGTATTGCCTTTCGTTACGAGTTCCCGGAACAAGATGGGTTGGATGACTTTGTTATCATGGA
>CAZKIR010000654.1:0-1553 GCA_964552835.1 uncultured Bacteroidales bacterium | reverse complement strand
CGAGCTAACCGAGTTTAAATTAACAGATGACCATACTAGTTGGTGGATACCGGCTGATTATCATAGTTATGAATTTTGCTACACGAATTGCCGGTTAAGTGAAATAGATGCCGAAAAGTACGGGCATATAAAAAAGCAAAAAGATCGTTATATCGGGAATATCCATGCCGTGAACACCCCCTTGACCATGAAAACTTCGTCGGGGCTGCATTTATGTTTTCACGAGGCAAACTTAACAGATTACGCGGGCATGACACTGGCTTACAAGGGAAAAAATACGCTTCAAGCCGAGCTGGTGCCATGGGCTGACGGGAGCAAGGTAAAGGCCAAGGCCCCTTTTGTCTCTCCCTGGCGTATAATGATTGCCGCACAGGATGCCAAAGGATTGCTAAATTCACGAATGGTTTTAAACCTTAATGAAGCTAATCAATTAGATGATGTGTCATGGATCGAGCCCATGGTGTATACTGGTATTTGGTGGCACATGCACATCGGGAAAAATACATGGGGAACAAAGGTCGTGCCCGGCTCGATCGATGAAAATTTTTCAGGTGGGGTTGCCAAACATGGTGCCAATACTGAAAACTGTATGGAATTGATTGATTTTACCAGCAAAGCTGGGATTAATGGGATGCTTATTGAAGGGTGGAACACTGGTTGGGAATACTGGGGCGTAGATACCCTTGGTTTTTTTGATTTTCAAACACCGGCTGGCGACCTGGATTTAGAAAAAGTTGTAGCATACGCGAAAGAAAAAAATGTTCAAATCATCGGACATCATGAAACAGCCGGTGATCCGGTAAACTATGAAAAGCACCTGGAAAATGCTTTTAAACTTTATCATGACTTGGGGATAAAGGGCGTTAAGACTGGATATGCAGGCCCGATTAACCCGGAAGGGGAATTCCATCACGGGCAATTCATGGTGCGGCACTATCGTAAAGTAGTAAAAACCGCGGCCAGGTACAAGATTATGATAGATGCGCATGAACCCATTAAACCCACGGGTATTCGAAGAACCTACCCGAACATGATGACCCGCGAGGGCGTGAGGGGAATGGAATATAACGCCTGGAGTACCGGAAGCCCACCTGAGCACACGGTTATATTGCCATTTACACGAGGAATAGCCGGTCCGATGGATTATACACCGGGTATATTTGACGTGCTGATTGAAAAATACCGGGACAACAGACGGGTTAATTCAACAATTGCCAATCAACTAGCGTTAATGGTAGTGCTTTATAGCCCCTTGCAAATGGCCGCGGATTTACAGGAAAATTACGAGCGCTTTCCAGACATGTTCCAGTTTATCAAGGATGTCCCTTCCGATTGGAGCGAAAGCGTGCCAGTTCACGCGGTAATAGGGGAATATATTACCATGGCCAGGAAAAACAAAGATAATTGGTTTATTGGCAGCATCACCAATAATGAAGCACGTACATTGGAAATCCCGCTACATTTTTTGGATGAGGAAAAGAAATACTTGGCTATTATATACAAAGATGCCCCTGGTGCCGATTGGAAAACAAATCCCCTGGCATACGAGATTA
>CAZKIR010000653.1:0-2071 GCA_964552835.1 uncultured Bacteroidales bacterium | reverse complement strand
GCAGCATGCCAAAATAATTCAAAGCATAGTTGTGAGGGGCTGATTGTAAGTGCCAAAAATTCAAATTACTTTGAATACAAAGGAAAACCTGTTGTAATCATCTCTGCTACCGAACATTACTTCTCGTTGATAAACAGCATGTTCGACTATAATATTTATTTTGAAAGGCTTCATAGTTTGGGCTTCAACATGACATCGGTTATGAGTGGTGATTTTTTTGAGTCTTCGGGTCAAAGCGAGTGGGAGGAACTAATATTTCCATGGAAGCGTAGTAGCGAAGAAGGCTATCGGTATGGGGGCAATAAGTTTGACTTGGCGATGTGGAACGATGACTATTTTGATCGTCTGGAGAAATATGTTGCTGCCGCGAATAGCAAGGATATTATGGTGAAGTATATATTCTTTTTACCAATATTTGACGATAATAAGTGGAAAAGTATAACCTTTAATCCCGCGAACAATGTGAACAGCGAATATGAGCAGGTTCAGGCTAAAGATGTTTATACGCTTGATAGACACCAGGGGCTTCTTGATGTACAAAAGGATCTTATTGACAGGGTAACTGGCTGTCTGAAGGATTTTCCGAATGTTATTTATGAAATAACTTTTGAAGGTAGCCCCGAATATGTTGATTATGATTGGTACCGACATGTCTTTGCATATCTGCACGAACAGTTGCCTGAACCTAAGAAACCTGTAGTTTATAATGTGGGAAAATTGCGTGAACCGGTAACAGAAATATTTCCAGGGGCTTCGGGTATCTCCTATGTGTTTTCAGACGATAAAAAGTTGGTACATGCTATGGGAAAGGGGATTCCGGTGCTCAATGCGCAAAGTTCTTTCCGCCCTAACTGGGAACCCCACGTACGCAATCATGCATATCGCACATTGCTTTCGGGTGCAGGAGCCTATACTTTCGTTGATTTTGGTTACAATGCGCGGTATCCCGATGGAAACAGGGCACCCTACCCCCGGGCATTGCATGGCGGCGGCCCCGATATTCACCGTAGTTTGGCGGCGGCATCGAAAATAATGAACAGCATCAACTTTATTAACATGCAACCCAACCATTCGTTGGTAAGCTTCAAAAACAATACATTCGAAGTAGCTGTGCTTGCCAATGAAGGTGAAGAATATTTGGCTTATATCAGCCCAATTCCACCATCTGAAAACTATAAGGTGGTTTTCAAAGGATTTATTAAACCGCTCGCTGCCGGGTGGCATAAAGTAAAGGCGCATTCTAATGGCACACTCCGGTTTAAATTTGGAGGCAACGAATTGATTAATAGTGCATCATATAAAAACCAGGGCATTACTGAGCGATTTCATTATGACGGTAAGCAGCCTGTACCTTTTTAACTGGAATCAAAATTCAGCTATTACGGACACGAAACCGGCTTGTTTTTGAATGCCGACTCAATTCACGGTGAGGCCATTACTTATGAGCAACTGCTCTGCACCGATGCTGTAACCCCGGGTGTTGAGGCTGCATATTATACAGGAAGCAACCTCAATGAGAAACAGGTGTGGCGAATTGAAAAGAGAGCTCAGCATAAGGGGGTTAGTTCACCGTTCTTTAACGAAGAACAGGTGCAAAAAACAAGTTTCACATTCATGTTGCCAAAGGGCGAATACCATTGTCAATGGCTCGATGCCAGGACCGCTTCGGTAATTAGTGAATTTGTCATTCATCACGAAAACGGGGATTACCGGTTTCATACCCCTGTATTTTTGTTTGATATCATGTTGAAGATTAATAGATTTGAAAAATAACTTTCAATAAAAGGAAGAATAAAACTAAAATAATGAGAACAATAATATATGCTTTATGCATTTTTTTCTTAATGGCTTGTCAGAATAATTCCGCACAGAATAATGCCCGGCTATTAGTAAGTGCCAAAAATTCAAATTATTATGAATACAAAGGAAAACCTATTGTAATCATCTCTGCCACAGAACATTACTTCTCGTTAGTAAACAAAAAGTTCGACTATAATATCTATTTTGACAGGCTTCATAGCATGGGCTTTAATATGGCATCGGTAATGAGCGGGGTCTTTTTGGAACCTTC
>CAZKIR010000652.1:0-2078 GCA_964552835.1 uncultured Bacteroidales bacterium | reverse complement strand
TGACCATATCCATAAAAATTGTCCGGAAAAAGGATAAAAAAAAGAGGGATTCCCGGTGTTTGCAATGGGCTATCAAGGATAATGGTTGTGGTATACCGGCATCTAAAAGAGAACAGGCATTTGACCGTTTCTCGTATTCTATACCCGATTCTTCCAATAACCAGGGAGGGACAGGCATCGGGCTCTCCATCGTCAAAGAGTTCGTTGACCTTCACCATGGAAGCATTGCTATTGACAGTATGGCAGCGGAAGATGGTTATGAAAATACTTATACCAGGATACTCGTGGAATTGCCCTTGAATAAAGATTTGTATCATGCCGGCCAGATTACAGAAGAACCTTCTGGTAAAATACAAGTAAACAAAAACAAATGGCTAGCTGACTATAACCAGCAGCGGTTCCTCAGGGAACGCGAAGAGGAAGAAATGGATTATGCAAATACTGGCGCGTACTCGGTATTGCTTATTGATGACGACAAGGATATTTGCCATCTCCTTGAATCGGAACTTTCTATAAATTATAAAGTATACACGGCAGCTGACGGGAAAGAAGGCATCGGGAAAGCTATAAAATACCTGCCAGATATTATTATTAGCGATATCATGATGCCAGGCGTGGATGGATACGAAGTATGTAAAACATTAAAAACCAAAGTAGAAACAAGTCATATTCCAATCATTCTCCTTACCGGGAAATCATCCGATGAAGATGAGATGAAAGGCTTTTCAACCGGTGCTGACGCGTTTATTCCCAAGCCTTTTGATCTGGACAAGTTAATCGGCCGGATAGATTCGCTTATTACCAACAGGGTTCACTTGAAGAGGGCTTTCTTGTCGTCTTATGGAATTGAATTAAAGAAAGTGGTCCCGACAAATACCGACGAGAAATTCATGACACACCTCCTGAAATTTGTTCACGAGAACCTTTCAGATCACAAATTAAACGTTGACTTAATATCCCGGGAGATTGGCATTAGCCGATCCTTATTGTACAAAAAACTAAACTCCGTGGCCAATACCTCGGTAAACGTGTTTATCCGAAAGGTACGCCTGCAAAAAGCCACGGAATTGCTTAAAGAAGGCAATATGACTATCACGGAAGTAGCGTATTCTGTTGGTTTTGATAGCCTCCCCTATTTTTCAAAATGTTTTCATGAAGAATACGGGGTTTCGCCTTCGAAATATATCACCAGTGAAAAAAGCTAACAGGACAATTCACTTGGTTTATAATCCTGTTCATTTTTTTATACTATTTTCCACATTTATTGTCATTAGGACAGCCAGGCAATACATAAATATTTTATTGTAATAGTAATGGTTGGGATATAACTAGATTTGTGAGCGAAAGAATAATTAACCCAATCTTGTAAAAATTACTATCATGTCTATACAAAAAAAAGTACTGATTTTTCTTTTCTCTTTTTTCCTTCTAAATATTAAGGCCAATAATGACATAGTTTGCGTGAACATGGAAGAATACCTTTCCACGAAAGGATTTTCCGTTTTGGCTTACCATAATTATTACGCCGTGGGCAAACAAGGTGGCATCGAAATTATCCAACACGACAGACGGACCATGACCAATGGCATGGTGGTCGTGAATTATAAAGGTTTTCGCGGGTTAAAAGGAAGGCCCAAGTTTTTTACTCAACCAATACCTGTAACCGAGCAAGTAACGCGGGTTGTTGACCAAGAAAGTAACACGATCACCATGCCTTTTCATTACCCTGGAATTGGCCTAAAATATGACGTGGTAATAGCAGGGGGCGAAAGGCAATTTAATATACACGTTAATCTTCATGAAATGCCTGAAAATGACACGATAGAAGATATTCGATTCGAGATAGAGCTATTCCCGGGCTTGTTCAGGGGCAAATCCTTTAGTTTTGAAGAAGAATTCGGGATTTTTCCCACGGATTTTCAGCATTCGATATACCCTGAAGGGGAAAAACTGCTCATCAAAGCCATGGGGCAGGGCAAAAAACTGGTAATTGCCCCAGAATCCCCTGAAATAAGTATGAAAATTGAATGTGAAGGCGGGCACATGGAATTAATAGATACCCGGGGCGGAACAGATCA
>CAZKIR010000651.1:0-2085 GCA_964552835.1 uncultured Bacteroidales bacterium | reverse complement strand
TGCCAATAGATGTCTGAACTAATAAATTTTTATCATTAAATTTGGCTGTTTTAAATATTCATGAGTCCAGTTTAAAAGGTAGATTTTTGTCAAAATCAAAGCCTGCCCTGAATATTAAATATCGGGGGGCGGAGAGAATTTTTGAACCGCAGTTAACTGACTATTAATGAAGAGTCAAAAATTCTCGACAACGCGGAGTTTGGAAATAAAAATGCTTTTTAAACCAGACTCATACATGCTTTAATAATATAAGGGATTCTTTAGCGTTTGCCTATAATGGCTAACTTCTTATATTACGGAAATTTTAAAAACAGCCGTTTTCAAAAGCAGCAAGCCTGAAGGCCTTGAACTTGAGTATTATAGCGCAAGTTTTTGATCTTGATGGACGGAAACTATAGTTTAATTGACATAAAAAACAGATAACTTGTGAAAAGAAAGGGAAATCTAATCCGACAACTCTTGTACAAAAACTTATCTTTTGAAAATTACTTGCTTATGCTGAGCAAGTTATATTTCGTATCTTTTAACTTGGGCCTTCTTAAAAGAAACAAGTATATCGCCTATCCTTATTTCTTGAAAAAAATAGTACAAAAAGGCGACGTGGTGATTGACATCGGGGCAAACCTGGGCTATTTAACCGTATTATTCTCGAAAAGGGTTAAAAAAGAAGGAAAGGTATACGCCGTGGAGCCTGTTGAGCCCGCTTTGAACATACTTAAGAAAAATACCCGAAAATTTGAAAACGTGGTGATATATCCTTACGCCTTGGGAAAAGAGGACAAAACCATTTTCATGGGAAACGACAGCCTATCCAAGGCGGGATTCATCGCCTCGGGATCTAACTACGTGATAGGGGAAGGCACGAGAGGCAAGGAAGGCAATGAAATACAATTCAAGGCAGAAATGAAAAAAGGAAGCGAGCTTTTCAAGGACTTAAACCGCCTGGACTATATCAAGATCGACGTGGAAGGCTATGAAACAACTATTATACCTGAACTAGAGCCCTTGATAGAACGGTTTAAGCCAATCATGTTAGTAGAATCGCGAGGGGAAAACCGTAAAGCTATCCTAAGATATATGATAGAACGGGAATACCGTGCCTTGGTATTGCACGGGAACAAGTTATACCCAACAAATGAAAATGAGTTCTGGGACATGCTCCTGGTACATGATGATCGGTTAGAAAGAGTTTCAGAATATTTAACATAAAAAACATTCACGTGAAAATATTAATGGTTCTAGAAGGAAGTTTTCCTGACATCCGTGTTGGCAAGGAAATAAATACCTTGATAAAAGATGGGCACCAAATAATTTTAGCATGTAACCAGTGGATAAATCCATCAAGAAATAAAGCGCACCAAGGTCTAACCATTTATACCAGAAAAATGCCTTGGCTCGTGCATAAATCAAATATCGCTTGTTTAGGCTTTCCCTTGTATTTTTCTTTTTGGCAGAATTATTTAAACCGAATTTATAAAAAAGAAAAAATCGAGGTGGTACACGTTCATGACTTACAACTAGCTAAAGTCGGTTACCGTTTAAAAAAACAATATCATCTTCCTCTTGTTTTGGACTTTCACGAAAATTATCCTGCTCATTTATCCGAATCTTCCCATACCAAAACATTCCAAGGGAAAATATTTTTCTCACGAAAAAAATGGGATAAATACGAAAGCATGATGGCCCAAAAAGCAAATAAAATAATTGCTGTAATTGAAGAGATGAAAGAATACCTTGAGGCAAAAAATATACCTAATAGCAAAATTCATGTTTTACCAAACACGGCTGACAAGGAGACTTTAAAATTACATGACCTGAAACCTGAACCCAAGTATATTACCTTGTTTTATTCCGGCGGTTTAACTATGAACAGGGGACTCCAGGTAATAATAAAAGGTTTATCAATTTTAATCCAAGAATATCCTAACATTCGCTTATGGATAGCTGGTAGGGGAAGTTATGAAAACAAGCTTAAAACACTAACGCGAAAGTATCAATTACAAGATCATGTTAAGTTTTACGGCTACTTGCCTTATGAAGAAATGTCAAAGTTACTTGTAAGATCAGACATTGCTTTAATTCCAC
>CAZKIR010000650.1:0-2091 GCA_964552835.1 uncultured Bacteroidales bacterium | reverse complement strand
TTTCTTGTATTTCCATCTGTGTTTAAAAAGTAAAAATCGAATCATTGGCCAGTTTCACCAGGTATTGCCCGTATTGGTTGTTCGCGTAGCTTTTGGCCAGCCGTATCAACTGATCCTTGTTAATAAAACCGTTTTTATAGGCAATTTCTTCGATACAGGCTACCTTCAGGCCTTGGCGGTGCTCGATGGTGGCGATGTAATTCGCGGCTTGTAACAGACTATCATGGGTACCCGTGTCAAGCCAGGCCATACCCCGTCCAAGCAATTCCACGTTGAGTTTTCCTTCTTCCAGGTACATCTTGTTCAAGTCGGTAATTTCCAGCTCGCCCCTTTTCGAGGGTTTTAATTGCCGGGTTTTTTCTACCACGGTATGGTCATAGAAATATAAACCGGTTACCGCGTAGTTGGATTTAGGTATCGAGGGTTTTTCCTCGATGCTTAATACCTTTTTGTCGTGATCAAATTCAACCACCCCGTAACGTTCCGGGTCTTTCACGTAATACCCGAACACCGTGGCCCCATCGGTTAGATTGGCCGCTTCTTGTACCACTTTCGAAAAGTTATAACCATAAAAGATATTATCGCCAAGCACCAGACAAGCTGGCTCGTCTTCAATAAATTGTTCCCCGATCAAGAAAGCCTGTGCCAGTCCCTCGGGCGCGGGCTGTATTTCGTAATAAATATTAATGCCAATTTGGTTGCCATCGCCCAGTAATTCTTGGTACAAATGCAGGTCCCTTGGGGTAGAGATGATGAGTACGTCCCGGATACCGGCCAGCATCAAAACTGACAAGGGATAATAAATCATCGGTTTGTCATAAATGGGCACGATCTGCTTGCTAATACTATGGGTAATAGGGTATAAACGGGTGCCAGCCCCGCCTGCTAAAATAATTCCTTTCATGATGCTATAATTTTTTCAAAATATTTTATCGTTTTTACCAAGCCATCTTCCAGCTTCACCGTGGGCCGCCAGTTTAGTTTTTCCCTTGCCAGGCTTATGTCTGGTTGCCTTTGGGTAGGATCGTCATCCGGTAATGGCAAATGTATAATTTTTGATTTAGAACCCGTTAGTTTTATGATTTTTTCCGCGAGTTCGCGAATGGTAAATTCTCCCGGGTTGCCTATATTTACAGGGCCAATAAAATTTTCAGGTGTTTCCATAAGGCGGATCATGCCTTGCAGTAAATCATCAATGTATTGAAAACTTCTTGTTTGCGAACCATCGCCATAAATAGTAATGTCTTTGTTTTCGAGGGCTTGCATGATAAAATTAGAAACTACCCGGCCATCTTGCTTGTCCATCCTGGGCCCATACGTGTTAAAAATCCTAAGGATTTTAATTTTTACCTGGTTCTGGATATGATAATCCATGAACAAGGTTTCCGCGCAACGTTTGCCCTCGTCATAACATGCCCTGCGCCCGATGGGGTTCACGTGGCCCCAGTACTGTTCGCGTTGCGGGTGTTCTTCAGGATCGCCATAAATTTCACTGGTAGAGGCTTGTAGTATTTTAGCCTTGATGCGTTTGGCCAGCCCAAGCATGTTGATGGCACCCATCACCGAAGTTTTAATGGTCTTTATCGGGTTGTACTGGTAATGCACTGGTGATGCCGGGCATGCCAGGTTATAAATCTCGTCTACCTCGATGTAAAAAGGTTGGGTAACGTCATGCCGGATTATCTCGAAATACGGGTTATCAAAAAGGTGTATGATATTTTTTTTGGACCCGGTAAAAAAATTATCCAGGCAAATAACTTCGTTTCCTTCGTTTAATAGCCTTTCGCACAAATGGGAACCAATAAAACCAGCCCCGCCGGTTACCAGTATTTTTTTCATGCTAGCATATTAAGGGTTTATAGTTTTTCTTCCCACGCTGTAGTATATAAAACCATTTTCTTGCATTTCTTCAGGGTCGTAGATATTCCTCCCGTCAAACAGGACTTTATTTTTTATTAAGCGCTCGATAATTTTGAAGTTTGGCAAGCGAAATTCCGGCCATTCGGTTACCAATAACAGGCCATCAGCATCTAAAAGGGCGTCGTACTGGTCTTTGGCAAATTCCACGCGGTCACCTAAAATCCTTTTGGC
>CAZKIR010000649.1:0-2103 GCA_964552835.1 uncultured Bacteroidales bacterium | reverse complement strand
ATTATACCTTGCCCATTTTACTAGGGTATCATTTTCAACGTATGCCTTTGGCTATAAAAACAGGGGTTAATTTCATGAACAATATACGTGTATTTGCGGGAAGGAACAATTATTATACAGATATAAACCAGCATTTAAGGAGAATGTATTTTTCTTTCATGGTACAGTACCAGGTAAGCGATAGGCTAAAATTGTATTCTTCTTCTGATGCCCTTTTTAAAGGTTATGGTAGTGGTTTATATATTTTTAACCTGGGATTTAGCTACCAGGTATTGGATATAGAAAACAACAAAAACAGGTAAATATGTATGTAATTTGCCACCAAAAATCCTTACTGAAGAAAATAATTAGCTTTTAAGGAAACGATTATGAGTTTTTTTTGATTGTAATAGATTTTCCCTGTAATTATTTGGAAGAAAAGTGGACATTGATTAATTTTATATATTTATAGTGTGGCTGAATTAAAAAGGAAAAGAATCCAAAATTCTTTTTCATGTAATATAAATTTCAGGGTTTATAATGGTCAAAACATTAGGTTGTTAAAAAAAAAAAATGAAAAAAATCATCATTAAATGGACTATTATTACTTTTTTGTTATTGATATATTCGCTTAACATTTACTCTCAGGCTTCTGTTGATGTATCATTATCAGCAAAATACATGCCTAAGGAAAACCACTACTCAACTAGAAAGTATGGCACCAGAACAGGGGCTTTTTTGCAAACCCCGCTATTTGACCATTTTACTATCACGAGTGGCTTGTTTTTGGATATTGATGGCAGGCTTGACAAAAAAATATATACTGGTATAGATACTTGTCATAAGTCACCCTATTGCCATTATTTCTTTATACAGGATGAATGTTTAGCAAATAAAGAAACCGGACATTATGATTTTATTTATTTTAATTATGTTGTACCCATACTTTTTGGATATGAGTTTTCAAATTTTCCCTTGGATTTGAAACTTGGAATGACAGTTAAGAATACGTTTTTTACATATTACAATTATAAAATGCCAGGTATTTGCTATAATTATTTTGATAGGAACAACTCGTTATTTTCGTTACTGGCCGCTTATAATCTTAGTGATTATTTTGACTTGTATATTTCCGCTGATATTCCTGTAAACCGTATTGCTTATAGGTACAGTTACCTTTCTTTTGGTATAAGTTACGAGATTTTTAAATCAAGGGATAAAAATTAAATTAAAAACTGTCAATTAAGCTTTATGAAAAAACCTCTTATTATTTTAACCCTGGGGATTGGATTGCTTTCATTCCAACCTATGTTTACAAGAGCTCAGGCCATCCTTGATGCCACGGCTTCTGTAAATTTTTTATCAACGGACCAGGGAACCGAAAACCGTAAAGTTGGTGTACGAGGTGGTTTCTTAGTTGAGACACCAGTATTTAATAATCTTTCACTTACCAATGGCCTGCTCCTGGATATTGCAAGAAAACAAAACTATGAAATTTGTTGGGGTGTGGATACCTGTGGTACATCATGCAAATGGGACCAATCATCAAACGATTGTTTTTTGGCCGTGGGTTGTGAAAAATATAATCTTTTGTTCATGAATTATACCTTGCCCATTTTACTAGGGTATCATTTTCAACGTATGCCTTTGGCTATTAAAACAGGGGTTAATTTCATGAACAATATACGTGTATTCGCGGGAAAGAACAATTATTACACAGATATAAACCAGCATTTAAGGAGAATGTATTTTTCTTTCATGGTACAGTACCAGGTAAGCGATAAGCTAGGATTATATTTTTCTTCAGATGCCTATTTTAAAGGATATGGTAGCAACCTGTATATTTTGAACCTTGGTCTTAATTACCGGGTATTAGATTTTGAAAACAAGAAAAACATGTAAATATGAACGTTTTCCTATTTAATTTTTTATTTTTTTTCATGGCAATTGTACAAATCTTCAGCCAAGAACCCGATTACCCCAGGCCAGGGGCTATCTTTCTGGATGTAAACCCTGATTCTCGCTGCAAAGCCTTCGGGGATATCCTGGCAGTATCCCCGGCGGGCACTCTATTTAACGGGCTAATGAACAACCCTTCCTTGCTGTCATGGAACAAGGAAACAG
>CAZKIR010000648.1:0-2104 GCA_964552835.1 uncultured Bacteroidales bacterium | reverse complement strand
ATCGTTTCAGAAACCCCCGGCACCACGACCGACCCGGTAAAAAAATCATTCGAGATCACGGGGTTCGGGCCGGTCATTTTTATTGATACGGCCGGGATTGACGATATTGGCGACCTCGGCACCAAGCGGGTGGGCAAAACCATGGACACGATCCAAACGATAGATTTGGCCATTCTACTGGTAACCAACAACCAGTGGGGCGAGTTCGAGAAGCAACTGGTACAGCATTTCAAAAAAGCCAACCTGCCCTTCTTTATCGTGCATGGTAAATCCGATATTGACAGGCTACAAGAAAATTTCAAGAAACAACTTTTTCAGGATACCGGTGCCCAAATCATCGAGTATAACAACAAAACGGGGGAAAATATCGGGCAAATCATCGACTTGATAAAGATTAGTATCCCTGAACCGGCTTACAAAAACCCTTCCCTTATCGGGGATTTGCTACACCATGGCGATATGGTGCTGCTCATCACCCCGATAGACGTGCAGGCCCCGGCGGGACGGCTTATCCTGCCACAAGTACAAATGATACGGGATATTTTAGATAACGATTGCGTTTCCATCGTGCTAAAAGAAAAAGAAGTAGACACGTTCTTGCGCGAAACCGGCATCAAGCCCAAGTTGGCCATCACCGACAGCCAGGTGTTCGTGAAGGCCGATGCCAGTATCCCACGCGATATCCCGTTAACAAGTTTTAGTATCGTGCTGGCCCGCTTCAAAGACCACTTCCAAAAATACCTGGAAGGCACGCCCAAGATTTCAGGACTACAAGATAACGACAAGGTGTTGATCCTGGAATCCTGCTCCCACCATGTTACTTGCGATGACATTGGCCGGGTAAAAATCCCCCGGTGGATTAGCAATTTCACGGGCAAAAAATTGGATTTTACCGTGGTAGCAGGCCTCGACAAGGTACCGGGTAAAATAACCGATTATAACATGGTAATACAATGCGGGGGCTGCATGATCACCCGCAAGCAATTGCATGGCCGGCTGCAAGCCGCCATCGATGCCGGCATTCCCGTGAGCAATTATGGCATGGCCATCGCTTACGTGCAGGGCATTTACCAGCGAGCCGTTGAACCTTTTACCGGAGAAATTGACAAAGAAACCCATTACTTGTAATGAGTTTCTGTCCATAATATCAAGAGTCCGGGATAGAATGTTCGGGTTCGAAATGGGACAAAAATCTTAAAATATGCAAGAAAATCAGCATTAAGGTAAGCTTACATAGCCAGGCTCAATAATAAAAAATCATTTCTTTCCCCTTTTACCGTTTTTTTTGGTTTGGGCATTGCCCTCGGCCACTTCCACTTGTATTTGGCGGCCACGAAATTTATTGCCTTGAAAAGACGTTAACACCTTGGTGGCATGCTTCTCTCCTACCTCGAAGAAGGAAAAACTGCTTTTCACGTCAATGGCACCAATGTTAATGTCCCTGTCACGGGTAGCATCGTTCACGATACCTATGATGTTCCGTGGTTCCAAACCATCTTTTTTGCCCATGTTAATAAATATGCGGGTATACCGGCCTTTGCCTTTCTTTCTTTGCCCCCCGTTTCGTTCTCCCGATCGGTCGCCCCTTTTTCTATTGCCACCTTTCACCTCACTTTTTACCCCTTCTTTGGCCTTATCGTTCAAATCGCGGGCATTCTTGTAATAATCCAGGAACCGGTTAAACTCGAGCGACACGAAATGCTTAATAATTTGCTCTTTGCTAAGCCATTCCAATTTATTGTTTATCGTATCCATGAAGGGGCTTATTTGTGCCTCGTCCACCTCGGCGTTCTCCATCTTGTCAATCAGTTTGAACAATTGTTTCTGGCATATTTCCTCGCCCGTGGGAATGGGCAATTTCTGGAACTTTTTCTGGATAATTTTTTCAATTCTTGGTATTAGGTTTTTTTCCCGGTAATTCACGATGGCGATGGACACGCCCGATTTATCCGCGCGGCCCGTGCGGCCACTGCGGTGGGTATATACCTCCAGGTCTTCTGGCAAGTTATAATTGATCACGTGGGAAATATCGCTCACGTCAATACCCCTGGCAGCCACGTCAGTAGCCACGAGCATTTGTAAATTCCGTTCCCGGAAACGTTTC
>CAZKIR010000647.1:0-2113 GCA_964552835.1 uncultured Bacteroidales bacterium | reverse complement strand
CAGGTTGTCTGCCACGGTTTTTAGATCGCCGGAAAAACTGGTATCGGTAAAGATTTTCCCGAAAACCCCTTCTCCCTGGTTAATCTTGCTGGTTATTTCTTCGAGGTTCTCGGAGGCTCCCCGGAAATTCTCGCCTGAACTGGCCAGGTAATTAGCGAACGAGGTATCGGTCAATAACTTGCCTAATATCCCCTGTCCCTGGTTAATTTTATAGGAAATAGACGCGAGCTCGCCGGTCATATCGTTAATGTTTTTGCTGGCTTTATCCAGGTTTTTGGTCAAGGTGGTGTCCGTGAAAAGTTTCCCGAAAACCCCCTCGCCCCGGTTTATCTTCGCGGTAATATCGATCAGGTTCTTGGATACTTCAGAAATGTTCTCGCTCGAGGTTTGCACTTCTTGTAAAATATCATCGATCTCGACGGTGGTCAAGGTCTGGATGCGGTCATTTTCTTTCACGATCGGGGTGGTTTCCTTCCCGGGAAGGATCTTGATCATCTTGTTGCCCAACAAGCCTTCAGTGCCGATTACCGCCCGGGAATCTTTTCTGATAAATTCCCGCACCTTCTCCTGGATAGACATTTGTACTTCTACCGTGGAATCGCTGATGATCACGATATCGTTTACCACGCCCACGTTAATGCCCGAGAACCTGACATTACTGCCTATTTGCAGCCCTTTCACGTCTTTAAAGATGGCCGTGATGCGGAAGTTTGATCCAAACAGGTTTTCTTGTCTTCCCAGCATGTAAATGCCTACTATCAAAAGGATAATCCCGATGGTAACGAAAACCCCTAGTTTTATGTTATAGCTTTTGTCTCTTTTCATGGTATATCGTGTGTTTTATTTAAAAAACGAACGGACGAATTCATTTCGTGAATTTATCATGTCTTCGTAAGAGCCTTCTTCGATAAAATAGCCGTCTTTCAGCACGAGCATACGGTTCGCGGTATATTTCGCGCATTTGATGTCGTGGGTGATGATGATTGAAGAAGCATGATAATTTTTTTGCACGTTTACTATTAATTTGCTGATTTCTTCCGAGGTAACCGGGTCCAGGCCGGTTGTCGGCTCATCGTACAAGATCAGGTCTGGGTTCAGGATAAGGGTGCGGGCCAGGCCAATCCTTTTCTTCATGCCACCCGAGAGTTCTTCCGGCAATTTGTCTATCGCGCCAAGCAAACCTACCTGGTCCAGTACTTCTTTCACGCGGGCGTTTTCTTCTTCAGGCGTCAGTTTTAGTTTTCTCCTTAGCGGGAACAGCAAGTTTTCACGCACGGTCATGGAATCATACAGGGCCCCGCCCTGGAACAAGAAGCCCACTTTGGCCCTGAGATCGTCGAGTTGGGCAGGGGATAATTTTTTTATGTCCTGGCCCAACAGGTATATTTCCCCCTCGTCTGGTTCAAGTAGGCCGACCAGGCATTTTATCAACACGGATTTTCCACTTCCCGATTTGCCCAGGATAACCAGGTTTTCCCCTTTCTCGAGGGTTAGGCTCACGTCATTAAGTACCGGGATGTTATCAAATTGTTTTTTCAGATGTTTGATAACAACAGCTTTCTCTGTATTTTCATGTTGTTCATGGGCTTTTTTTGCCATTGCAACCTGTTATAGAATATTTATAATTAAACTCGTAACTTGCACAGCCACCAGGTCAAGGATAAAAATTGCCAATGAGGCGTTTATCACGGCCGAGTTGGCCGCCTTGCCCACCCCCTCGGTCCCGTGTAGCGAGGTATAGCCTTTGTAACACCCGATAATCCCTATCGCGAACCCGAAAAAGAATGTTTTGATGGTAGCGGGAATAAAATCCCTGAAGGAAAAAGCATCAAAAACGTGGGTAATAAAAAGCGGCAGGGAAAAGTTATTGTACATGTTTACCCCGAGGTAAGAACCAACGAAAGAAATGGCATCCGCGTAAAATACCAGGAGCGGTACCATCAGGGTGGTTGCCAAAACCCGGGTTACCACGACAAACTTCATGGGGTTGGTGCCTGATACTTCCATGGCATCCAGCTGTTCGGTTACTTTCATGGACCCTATTTCTGCCCCGTAGCTCGAGCCAATTTTCCCGGCGCATATCAGGGCCGTGATAACCGGGCCGATTTCAATC
>CAZKIR010000646.1:0-2127 GCA_964552835.1 uncultured Bacteroidales bacterium | reverse complement strand
GGATGAAAAATATCGGCCGGGAAAAAATGTAAAAGCGTATTTGAATTTTACGACGGCAAAAAACGAGGAAGTGTTGGTAAAAGTTGGCATCTCGGGGGTTAGTATGGACAATGCCATGCAAAACTTGCTTACCGAAATTCCTGAATGGGATTTTGAAGGGGTTAAAGAAGCCGCCAGGCAAAAATGGAACAAGGAATTAAACCGTATCCACATAAAGGCTGACGAGAAAACGAAAAAAGTTTTTTATACCTCGCTCTATCATTCCTTTATTGCCCCCAACCTATACATGGACGCCAACTTGCAATACCGGGGCCTTGACCAAAAAATACACGAGGGCCGTGATTTTACAAATTACACGGTTTTTTCATCGTGGGATACCTTCCGGACCCTGCACCCCCTGTTTACCATTATTCAGCAAGAACGTACGGTAGAGATTATCAAATCCATGTTAAAACATTACGGGCAAAATGCTTATAAGATGCTTCCAATTTGGTCCTTGCAAGCTTGGGAAACTTATACCATGATCGGCTATCATGCCATTCCGGTTATCGCTGACGCGTATTTAAAAGGTATTGAAGGTTTTGATAAAGAACAAGCATTTAACGCGATGGTCACGACCGCGACACAAGACTGGTATGACGGGCTGGGTTATTACATGGAATATGGCTACGTGCCCTTGGACAAGGAAGAGGAAGCTGCCTCCAAAACATTGGAATATGCTTATGATGATTGGTGCATCGCGCAAATGGCCGATAAGATGGGCAAAAAAGAATTGTCCAGGCGTTTTCTCGATCGTTCTTCCAATTACCAAAATATTTGGGACGAGAAAACAAGGTTTTTAAGGGGGCGAAACCTTAATGGCGAGTTCAGCACTTTGAACCCGAGCGGCCAATTCGATCCCTTGTTTGCCCGCTACGGCCATGATTACACCGAAGGAAATGCCTGGCAATATACCTGGTTTGTCCCTCACGACGTGTATGGCTTGATCGGTTTAATGGGTGGGAAGGATCGTTTCTGGAAACGGCTTGATACTTTGTTTACCCTTGTTGCCGAAAAAGATAAGGACGCCCCGCACGATATCACGGGACTTATCGGGCAATACGCCCATGGTAACGAGCCCAGCCATCACGTGGCCTATTTGTACGCGTACGCGGACAAGCCCTGGAAAACCCAGGAAATGGTACGGAAAATCATGGACGAGTTGTATACCCTGGGGCCTGAAGGTCTCCCGGGCAACGAGGATTGCGGGCAAATGTCGGCATGGTATATTTTAAGTGCCATGGGTTTTTATCCCGTGAACCCAGCGGGGGGTGTCTATGTCCTGGGCTCCCCGGCACTGGAAGAAGCCAGCATCCACTTGGAAAATGGGCACGTTTTCACGATGAAAGCAAAAGGTTTTTCACCCGAAAACGTCTATATTTCCAGTGCCCGTTTAAACGGGAAGCCTCTTGATCAACCATGGATTGAGCATGAGGATATCATGCAAGGCGGCACCTTAGAAATCATGTTATCAAATAAACCAAATAAAAACTGGGGAGTGGGGAAAACCATCCCGAACCTTCAAAAAAAATTGAACCATGAATAAAGCCAAGAATGTGAAATTAGGATTTTGGGCCGTCGGGTGCCTGGGGATTACAGCCTGCAATACCAGTAACACCCCTGTTGAAATCAACAAAAAACCAAACTTTGTTTTTATCTATGCCGACGACATGGGCTATGGCGACCTGGGTTGTTTTGGCGCCACGGATATTAAAACTCCCAGCCTGGACGGTATGGCGAAAAATGGTATTAAATTCACTTCTTTTTACTCTGCTTCGCCGGTTTCTTCGCCTTCCCGTGCTGCCTTGATGACGGGCCGTTATCCCCAGCGAATGGGGATTAACGGGGTATTTTTCCCGGAAAGTTTCACGGGTTTGCCCGAGGATGAAATGACCGTGGCCGATGTATTGCAAAAAGAAGGTTATGCCACCGGTATCGTGGGCAAATGGCACCTGGGCCACCGACGGGAATTCTTGCCCTTGCAACGGGGTTTTGACGAATATTTCGGGATTCCCTATAGCAATGATATGGAGAGCGTGGTGTACATGGAAGGCAACGAGGTGGTCGATTATGCCGTGGATCAACATT
>CAZKIR010000645.1:0-2132 GCA_964552835.1 uncultured Bacteroidales bacterium | reverse complement strand
GGCATACGAGATTATCAAGCAAGAAGTTGGGCATACCTTGACCATACAAATCGATTTAGCCAGCGGGGGCGGGGCGGCCATAAGTCTTTTTTCTTCTAAATAATGGTATTTTTTGGTGTTACCACGAATTTAATGAAAGATATATAAAACCAGCTTGATATACACGTGTACGGCATTTGTTGCCCACTTTATTCCAGGTATATCTTGGAGGTATGTCTTTCGTCCTTGTTTGTAAACTGAAAAATATAGAAGCCAGGCATGACTTGCTCATTATGAATTTGATATTGATTAAAGGGCATGAGCCCGGAATGGATCTTTTTGCCTAGCACGTCGTAAATATCTACTTTGTATACAATACCGCTTTTGCTATTTGTTAAAATGTTAATATTGTCATGATCTTGGGTAATTGAGAATTTATTTGAAGGGTATGTTGACCTGGTACCTGATAACAAATTTCCACGCAAAACGACTTCGGAAAGCCAGTTCCGGTTGTTTTTTGAACCCGTGACAGTTTCAAATTGTATGTATTTACACCGTGTATCGGGAACATCATATTCCTTAAGCCTATTTGTTAATCCAGAGCTGTTGAACTCGTTTATATATAACCATCGCGTCGAATCCATGGACAATTTTACCTTGAATTTATATTTTGTTTTGTCCCCGTCAATAAAACTTATATCTAAGCGTGTAACTTCTGCCGGGTTTTCAAGGTGATATTGTACCCATTCACCCGTTCCCTCGCTAAGCCAATAGGTTGTCAGGCTACTGTCCATGGTGTTTTCAGGTTTATAGTTACCAAGGTAATTGCTCGCGGTTATTTTGTTGGCCTTTAATATTATCGTATTATCTTTTTCCAGGTGAACGTTTATTTCACCCGTGTAACCAGATGTATCTTTGCAGTTAAAAGAAGCAAGCCGGTAATAATACGTGTTACCGTCAATAACTTGGTCATCAATATATTGGTTTTCGTTTTCATACAAGAAATCAATTTGTTTATAAGTCCCGCCTTCTGTTTTTCGTTCAATGATGAAACCGTTTTCGTTTTCCGAAACATCGTTCCACGCTAAGGTAACTTGCTTGGTTGCTGTTGCCGTGAAATCCTCGGGTTTCGATGGGGCTTTTTCGTCCAGGCAAACAAATCCCGGGACAACTTCTTCATAGTAACCCTTGCCTTTTTTTATTTTTATGGCGTCAAAATACAGGATTGTCTTCCCAAGGGGATGCCAACCATAACATCCGATTTTAAAATCTATCTTGCAGTTATCAGATGATTCGCTCTTGTTCTCGACATGGTATTCATCGTTTACCCAGTATTCAAGGAAACCATCTTCGCTATAAGTGTAATGCAAGACGATGTCATTCCATTCGTTATAGTTTACCGTGCCAAGGGTTTTCCCATTTTTACTGTTTTTAAATACATCCCCCCTGATTTGTACACCAGCAATATTGCCGCTGCCACATTCATTCTTGATTTGGCATATCCAAGAATCCCCATCGCTATTATATTTCACGCTACTGTCTTCGTTCAGGGTAGGAAAAACACTAAAGCCGTACCAACATTCCTTCTCGTATTTCAAGTTAACATCATAACGTATTTCGTTGCGCAACGCGCAATAACCATCCCCATGTAATATCCAGTTGTTTTTATTAAATTCAAAACGTAAAGACTGGTCCCCGTCCCGTGCTTGTTTGCTTGAAATTATCAAGGGTGAGGTTGGGCATTCAGCTGGGCTATTGCATTGCGACCATGCTTCACAATTTTCTAACGAGGCATTTGGCAAGTTTGTTTGGCCTAGCGTGTAACTTTCCATGTTGTCGTCAATAACTATTTGGGCATGCGATAGTAAAGAGCATGATATAGCTACGAGAATGATGTGTGTTTTTTTCATTTTAACGGATTTTTAGTTTGTGTCAAATTTAGTTTGGATTTTGATTCCAAGAATTGTCATATCGTTTTTTTTCTTTTTCAACTTTAAGCTATCAGGATTTTTGGTTAAATTTTCCATGTTATGGAAATAAATGAATTTTTATATTAGAACTTAACCTGGTATCACATGTATGTTTACTATTAAAAATGTCATTAGTGCCAGAAAAAAAAGATGGCCCTTATATCAGGGCCATCCTTATTTTAA
>CAZKIR010000644.1:0-2135 GCA_964552835.1 uncultured Bacteroidales bacterium | reverse complement strand
TGCCGGGCTTTTTAATTATTTCACGTAATTGAAGGTTAAATTAATCAGGATTGTTTCCGTAGCATCTTCAGAAACAACACCTAAAAAAACTTTCAATTTATGTTTCCTATTCAAACCTTGTTTTAATCTTGATTGTATGTCAAATAAAACAGGAACAACAGTAGTATGCTTGCCTCCTTTTTTACATCATTCACCTCTTGCCAATTTGCAGTACCAATGCTTTTACTTTCGTTAAATGCCAATTCAAAACTTGTATGTGTTATGTCAATTTGAAAGTTCATGTTAGCATCTTGAACTACAATCACTAAAAGAAGATATCGGGTTGTAATGTCTTTTCCCTCTTCGTGCATATCTACATCAGATATTTGAACAAAGGTCTCTATTAGACAATCTTTAACCATTTCTTGGCAATATGCATTCCTTGTAGATTCGCATTCGTAACCTATATTATTAACACAATCGACTAAGGGTAGATTGCAACAACTTGTAACAATAAACAGAAATATCAATAGCCTATACATTGTATTAATTTTTTGGTTCATGTTCCAAAACATGCACTTCTAACAAACCCTCCAAACCCGTGTAACCCCTCGCGGGACTATACAAATAATCCCACGGGTTTTCAACAATCATTTCCTGGTCCGGATTATGATGGATGTATTTGTAAATTGCAAATTTAATTCATCAATTTTTCGGATATAAATTTATTGCCTGGCACTTAACGCACGGACAACATGTCTGCGCTAGCGGGGGCTAGACGGGTACTTCGTGGAAAAAGTTGACATCATTCACGTTTCCTGTAATGATCAAAGCATAGCTGCAAAAATTTCGCTTCTGGTTCTGCGAACGCATTTATAAATATTTAGACGGTTACAACTATTTTTTCTTCCATGCTTTATAATCTTTTTCGTTGCACCAAAACCATCTTTTGTTTATAATGTATGTTTTGCTAATCCTTGGAACTCTCTTAAGTGGATAAAATTTATATATGGTACCATACTTTTGATAAAAGGTATTTAAATTAAACTGTTCAATATCTTTGTTTGTCAAATATTTTCCATCTCCTTGATATATCATTTTCAATGTTCTCCTATCAAGGATTTTAAACCATACTTCATATTTATCAACTGACATGCCTCTAGGCGACCCAAGAAATTGAACTTTAATCGTATCACCCACTAAATTGGCTATACCAAAAAAACTATATTTATCATCCATATTTGTTTTTAGCCAAGCAGTTGGATGTTTTGTCATAGCAAAACCATTGGCATAAAAAATGAATGCTTTTAATGGAGTTTCCTTAGGATCTATTTTATGAGGTTGCTCTTTGTTTATTAGATAATAGAATCCTTTTATATTCATTAGTGAATCTATACCTGTAACTTTATGATCAAAACAGTATGTAAAATCCTTTATTACCCTTTTGGGTACTCCACAGGCTATAAAAGAAAATAGAATTACAGCTATCAATAAATATCTAAACATCATTTTAAAATTTATCTGCCCCAAAGTGAAAACGGATTACTCCATCCAGAATAATTATATAATCCTTTTTGAAAATAATCATAATCCATAAAGTAATTGGCATGTCCAAATGGCATTATGCGTAAAAATCCTTTTTCGTGAGCCATTATATTCTGCGTAGCATGTTGAAAAATACCATGATTGTAACCAACTCTATGTATTGTGCCTCCCATCCTGTAACCGAAATATAAGGGGCTTACATATGTCTGTCCATTTATCCATCTACCATATTTGCCATTTGCATGACTATAATCTCCCATAAGAACCTCATCTCCATCTTTTCTGAAATTATTATATAAGTATGTACCAATGGACAAATCTTTGTAGCTTATTTCTAAACCGTTAGAACGCCACCTATCATGGGAATCCCCTAAAAAGTCATTTTCTATTTTAAACGATAAATCATTAAAAAACAAATTTACCCCACCCACTACTTGTGGATTTGGTTTTCCATCAGGACCTATTGCATTACCATAGTGGGTACGGTAATAACCTCCCCCATATCCATTGTAAGTAATATTACCACCGTAAGCAATATAGTTTTTCCCGACACCCTCTCCAATGCTAACATTCAAATCGCCAGGATGATATGATACCGATGAACTTGCAAA
>CAZKIR010000643.1:0-2148 GCA_964552835.1 uncultured Bacteroidales bacterium | reverse complement strand
TGGCTGCACCGCCCATGTATGGGAAAACATCATTGTCGGCCACTGCACCTGATAGCACAAAACCATCAAGTACTGCCGTGGTATCAATATTACTTCCTTCAGGGAAATAAAACAGCTTGTAGCTATTGCGGCCGTTTACTTTGGTATGGTCGGCCACGTAACCTTCCCCTTCTACATCATCGTTTTGGTCGATGTCGCCGCTAAGGACTGATTTGTTGGCTATTAAATCGCGTTGATCCACGCTGGTTTCATCCCCGGCAAAACCGCCTAAAATGCTCACCCCGTTTTTCAGGGTAAAGTGATTGAATGCAGGATCAGCCGATCCAACCGGATAATTGGGCTGGCTGGTAGGGTAATATATCCCTGCTGCCACCCAGACTTCATCGCCGCTTTTTGCAGCTAAAACCGCTTCGGTTAAGTTGGTGTAAGCATTTTCCCAACTTGTACCATCATTGTTTCCAGTCGCGTCATCGTTCACGTAAATAATTGCCGGATAGGCAATAGCGAATGTCATGATCGCGAGAACCGAGAGTAATAATTTTCTTGCCATGCGAATCGTTTTATTTTTGTTCTATATTATTAGTTGTATAAAAAGCCTGTTTTTGAAATTTTTTTTATCGAATTCTTCTTAGCTCTTTTTTTAATGTTCAGATTGTCCCTGAAAAAAGCCACTAATAAAAGCATACCCTAAATGATGGAACGGGGTTTTAATAAAAACCTTCCCTTACACGGGCACCGGGGGAAATTTTATGGTTAATAACCGAAAATATAACAGTTAGAAATTATGTTAAATAATAGATATTATATATTTTAGCGAATGATTCTTCGGGAAGAATTAACAATATATGAATCAATTTAAGGGTTCGCACGTAAGAAAAAAAAAACAAAGGGTTTATGAATGATATTTTAACAGGCATAATAATTGACGATGATGAATTTGCCCGGGACACCCTGGAAGATTACTTGCTAGAATTTAACAACATCCAAATCCTTAAAAAAGTAGGTGATTCAAAAATTGCCGTGAAGCATGTTATGCAGTATCAACCTGATATGGTATTCCTGGACATTAACATGCCCAACAAGAGCGGCCTCGATATTATACGGGAAATAAAGCAATTACAAATTCAAACCAACGTGATATTCATTACCGCCCACGATTCTTTCGTGGTAGATGCCCTTCGCGACGGTGCCATGGATTATCTCTTGAAACCCATCTGTAAAGAAGAACTCCGGCATGCTGTTCAACGGGTGCATGAAAAACAAACGAAAGAAACCAAATATAAAGAGGAAAAGAAAGACAAGGAGGACGACAGGACAAAAATTGTTTTTCGGAACGCCCATGGTTCCCTTTTTTACAAGCCAAAAGATATTATTTATTTTGAAGCAGATGGCTGTTATACCAAAATCCACACGACACAACAACGGGTGGAAATGGTGGCGAGAAACATTGGCCAAATTGAACCAGAACTTCCTGACAATTACTTTTTCAGGATTTCCCGTTCAGCCATTATCAACATGGGGTACCTGAACAAAATCGACCGGGTAAAAAAATCAGTGAGCCTGCACGGGAACAAGGAAATAATCATAAAAGCCAGCCGTGAAAGGCTTTTTAACCTGGAGGTAAAGGTTAGCGAGTTGAACAATTTGTGGTAAAAGGCACAAAATCCCTTTAGGGATGGTGTTATAAGAAAAATATCGCCCCGTGTAAACTATACGTTTAAATGTTGCTTTTTTTGATTGATGCAATATAGTTGCTCATTTTTACAGCTAGTTTTGAAAGCTGATAAATTTCCAACTTCTGAAAACTAAAATACAACATATAAACTACCTGCCGGCCGGCCCAGGCAGGCGTTAAACTATATTTCAACTACATATAAACAAAATTCTTGCTTTCGGGTTACACCTGAACATCATCATAACCCGCTACCAATTGATGAACTTCCTCGATTAATCGCTTGTTTTGCTCGATAAATTTTTGCACACTCCCGGGCAGCCCGCCATATTCCATATATTCAATTTGACGGGCAAAGGCAATAAGCCGGTAGGCCCCGATGGTACCGTATGCATTTTTAAGGTCGTGGGCGGTTTGTTTTATTTGGGTGCTGATCCCGTATTACGCGGATAATCAGCGGATTAGAAAATAAGCTC
>CAZKIR010000642.1:0-2157 GCA_964552835.1 uncultured Bacteroidales bacterium | reverse complement strand
TTTTATTGGATTCAAAGATAATCAAAAATATGTAATTATCTACTTACCTCTATATTTTTTAAAGGAAGGCCAGCAAATATCATTTGTTTTCAAGTAAAATATTTTTATTTTTATTGAAATATTCTAAAACCTGATAGCCATGTCAAAAAATAACAAGGAAGAAGCATTGAAATACCACGCCAATGGTAAGCCCGGCAAGATTGAAGTAGTGCCCACCAAACCCTATCAAACCCAATATGATTTATCTCTCGCTTATTCTCCAGGGGTTGCAGAACCTTGCCGGGAAATTGAAAAAAACAAGGATGATGCATATAATTACACGGCCAAGGGCAACCTGGTAGCTGTTATTTCAAATGGCACGGCCGTGCTGGGCCTGGGGGATATTGGCGCGTTGGCCGGAAAGCCCGTGATGGAAGGAAAAGGCTTGTTGTTTAAAGTTTTTGCCGACGTGGACGTCTTTGACATAGAAGTGGACAGAAAAAATATAGATAGCTTCGTGGAGGCAGTAGAAGCGATTGCCCCTACCTTCGGGGGCATAAACCTGGAGGATATCAAGGCCCCGGAGTGTTTTGAGATCGAGGAAAGGTTGAAAAAATCATTGGATATTCCTGTTTTTCATGATGATCAACATGGCACGGCCATTATCTCAGGGGCCGGCTTGCTAAACGCCTTGGAATTAAACGGTAAAAATATTCAAGATATTAAACTTGTCGTGAACGGGGCAGGGGCATCGGCTATTTCTTGCACGAAGCTTTTTATTAGCCTTGGCGTGAAACCAGGTAACACGATCATGCTTGACAGCAAAGGCGTGATATCCACACGGCGGGAAGATTTAAACCCTTATAAAAAACAGTTTGCCCGCGATGTGAAGGAAAAAGGATTAAAAGATGCTATTAAAGGTGCGGACGTGTTTTTGGGGCTTTCTGTTAGCGGGGCCCTCACGCGGGAAATGATCAAGTCCATGGCCCCTGATCCTATCGTGTTCGCGATGGCCAATCCCAACCCCGAGATTACTTACGAAGATGCCATGGCAGCGCGGGACGACATTATTTTTGCCACGGGCCGCTCGGATTACCCGAACCAGGTCAATAATGTCCTGGGTTTCCCATATATCTTCCGGGGCGCCCTTGACGTGAAAGCAACTTCCATCAATGAAGAAATGAAAAAAGCCGCGGTTTACGCCCTGGCCGATCTGGCCAAGCAAGATGTCCCGGAAACGGTAAATGCTGCCTATAAAAGCAAGAATTTAAAATTTGGCAAAGATTATATTATCCCCAAACCCCTTGACCCCAGGCTTATTACTACTGTTGCACCAGCCGTTGCCAAGGCAGCCATGGATACCGGCGTGGCACGTGAGGCCATTTTGGTTTGGGAAGATTACAAGATCCAATTGATGAAACGAATGGGGCTATACAATAAACTGGTAAATGATATTTACGAGAGGGCCAAACAAGGTCCGTGCCGGGTGCTTTTTGCCGATGCAGATCAATATCAGGTGCTAAAAGCCATCGAGGTGATACAGAAAGAAAAAATTGCTATCCCGGTATTGCTTGGCAACCGCGAAAAAATCGAAAAGATGGCCAGGGAAAACAAGATGGACATTAAAGGGGTAGAAATCGTGGATTTTAGTTGTGAAAAGGAACAAGAAAGGCGGAAGAAATACGCCCAGGTGCTTTTCACGAAAAGACAACGCAAGGGCATGACTTTCAGGGGCGCCATGGAGAAAACAAAAGACTTGAATTATTTTGGGGTGATGATGGTTGAAAATGGTGACGTGGATGGTTTTCTTTCTGGTTTTTCTTCCCGATATTCTGATACCATCAGGCCCGCCCTGCAAATCGTTGGTACCAACAACAGCTTGAACCACATAGCTGGCATGTACGTGGTAAATACCAAGAACCGGCCATATTTTTTCGCGGACACTACGGTAAACATTGAACCCTCGGGCCGCACGCTTGCCGACACCGTGTTGCTTACGGCCAACGAGGTGAGAAAATTTAATATCGAACCGGTCATCGCGCTGGTATCTTATTCTAACTTTGGGCATATTCGCGAGGGAAGCCCCGGGAGGGCCCAGGAAGCCATCAAGATATTGCATCGGGATTACCCTGATTTATTGGTTGATGGGGAAATGCAAGCAAATTACGCGGTAAACAA
>CAZKIR010000641.1:1633-2158 GCA_964552835.1 uncultured Bacteroidales bacterium | reverse complement strand
TAGAGAGATACTATACCAAAAAGTCCATTTATCACCCGGGAAAACCCATATCAATTTTGCCTTGCCCAAACACACCAAGGCGTTTTATTACTGGCTGGGCGATTCTGATTTGTTTGAAAAAGAATATACCCGGGTAAACCATGAACTAAAAAACAAATACACTTTTCCCTTCGCTGTACCAGATTCTTTGATAGGATTTGCCACCTTGCACCTGTTCAAGGAAGATTATTTTCGTTTCATGAACCTGGGGGATAATTTTACCTACTGGCTGACTGAATCCAGCCCAACATCAGGGAATGCTGGCAAAGAACCACTTCATTATATAGATAAAGCCACGTGCTCGACAAATTACGGGATGGTACATACCCCTGCCCGGAAAAACTTTCAATTTCTACTTGATAACCCTGGGCAACAAAGTTTTTCCATAGATATGATTATTGCTGGCATCGTTATACAAGAAAACTATAAAACAAAAGTAGAAAAAGAAATAAAAAATATACAAAAAATCAGGGTGCCCGTGTTAAA
>CAZKIR010000641.1:0-1623 GCA_964552835.1 uncultured Bacteroidales bacterium | reverse complement strand
TCAAATTCTGAAAAGATTCTTACCTTTGCAAACCCATTGACCCGTGGTGTAATTGGCAACACGTCTGACTCTGGATCAGAAGAGTCCAGGTTCGAGCCCTGGTCGGGCAGCAAATATAACCCACCCGAAAAACACTTGCATAATCTTATTATTCAATATTTTAACATCGCTTTAGATAACTTTTTAAAAATATGCCCGTATCAAATTTTTAGCAATCATTATCTTTTTTGGTGATATATATCACCATTTTTTTTTACATTTTTTGAAAAAAATACACGGTTAATTTGTAACATTGTAAATTAATGAATTACTGGCAATAATGGCTGGATGGATAGGAAATAGGATCAGAAGGGTCTTCTTGCTTAGCTTGCTTTTGTTCGTTTATGGGCACAATGCAAGTTCACAGACTACTACTGTCCACGATATCAAGGCAGCTTATATTTATAATTTTGCCGAGAACACGATCTGGCCAGGTATCAACCACGAGGTAAATTTCCAACTGGGGGTACTTGGAAAAAACGCCGACATTATACCAAAGTTGCAGGTTATTGCCCATACAAAAAAAATACACGGCCTACCTATACATATTATACCACTAGGGCCATCTGATCCTATCCCTACACTTCACTTACTATACCTTGCAAACGGCGATAACGACCTTTTAATAAAAACCGTGAAAGAAATTAAAGGGGGACACACGCTTCTTGTAACGGATAACACGGGGCACCCGGAATATACCATGATAAATTTTTTGCCTTTTAACGAGGGTAAGCAAAATATCCGGTTCGAGATAAACCGGATGAATATTATAAGCCAGGGCTTGGAAATAAACCCAAAACTCCTAATGCTGGGCGGGAACATGGTAGACGTGTGGGAATTGTACGAGCAGTCGCAACGAAAATTGTTTAACGCCCGTGGGCAAATCATGATCCAACATGATATCATTGAAGAAAACAAAAAGGAAATTATCAAATTGGGGGAATCCATCCAACATAACCTGGAAAAAATTGACGAACAACAGCAAGTAATTAAAAATAAAGAAAATGTAATAACTAATTTAACAACTGAAATCCAAGCCAAACAGAATCAAATCAAGGAAAATGAACAAAAGTTGAATTCCCTGTCAAGAAACATTCAAAGGCAACAATCCCGGATCATGTCACAAAACGAGGTGATCAATCTCCAGGACAAACAAATCAACAAGCAGGTGGATATACTTGATACACATCAAAAAACCATCACGTTGCAAGAATCAAAAATTGAAGAACAAAAAGAAATCCTGGGCCAACAACAATCTGAAATCAAAAAACAACGCACCATTACTTATCTTTTTATCGGGATTTCTTTTTTATCGCTCGTGCTGGGATTTTTTATTTACCGCAATTACAAGATTAAAAAACAAGCCAACCAACAACTTGAAAACAAAAACAAGGCCATAGGGGAACAATTAGAAAAAATCCACAAGCAAAAAGAAGAAATACAAAGCCAACGCGACCAGGAACTTTACCACAAAAAACTCATTGAAAAACAAAACAAAGAGCTGGAAAAACACCGCTTACAACTTGAAAACCTGGTAAAAGAAAGAACGAAGGAATTAAAAGAAGCCAAGGACAAGGCCGTGGA
>CAZKIR010000640.1:1897-2163 GCA_964552835.1 uncultured Bacteroidales bacterium | reverse complement strand
GGGCGAATACAGGAGCCAGTCGCCTGGCAAAAGCCGCCCGGGAAGATCGGGGAAAGGCCGCGGGTATAGAGGACCTGGTGATTGCTCGCGATGGTAAAGCAAAAAAAGGATGGTTTTATGAGATTAGAAGGGATCACATGCGTTCACGCGGGTGATCCCTTCTTTTAATTTGAAAAAAAAAAACTATTTTCGTACAACTTTTTTTTACATTATTTGTCGTTTCATTCAGAACAACCTAAAAATACCTGATCATGAAAAATAATAAA
>CAZKIR010000640.1:0-1887 GCA_964552835.1 uncultured Bacteroidales bacterium | reverse complement strand
TTTAGGCTTTGCTGCCCTGGGGGTAGCCTTGCTATGGCCCGATGTATCGTATGCCCCCGAGATGGAAGGCATGTTTGAACGGTTTAAGGACAAGATGACCGCGGATCAACTGGAAGAAATGCGGGCCTCGGTAGAAACCCTGCCTTTATTGTTATGCTTTTAAAAAAATATTTGTTTCAAACAAAGCAATATATACAGTATGTGTTAACCGCCCGCCATCGAAATGGCCATGGGGCACACTCCCCCTTCCTGTACCAGTTTGTTACAGGGTGCCTCGGGTCTGAAATAAAAAAACTGGACGAACAACTAGTAAAAAAAATATTGAAATGGGCTTTTCAGCAAAAAGATATATTTCCCATGAAAGGTTACGGCCCGGGTTCCGTGAAGGGGAACAAACAAAACCTTCCGGTGGGAAGGTTGATCAAGAGTTCTGCTATCCGTCCAAAATACGGACGTTTGTTGCACCGGCTTGTCCAGTATTTTCAACCGGATACGATAGTTGAACTAGGCACCTGCGGGGGCATTAGCACCTTGTACCTGGCCAGCGGGCATGATATCCCGGTGCACACGGTAGAGGGAGAAGAACCCTTGGTGGCATTGGCCAATCAGCTTTTTAAAGAAACGGGTTTGAACAATATTTTTACTTACCAAATGGCCTTTGATCAATTCATTTATGATAGATTACCTGACATAAAAGGGAACAAACTAGTGTTCCTTGACGGGGATCATGAAAAATCGGCTACCCTTCGTTATTTTCAGGATATGCTGCCATCCTTGAACGAGCATTCCATCCTTGTTATAGATGATATTCACGGCAACCCTGGCATGGAAGAAGCCTGGAGGACCATCATTTCACTTCCTGAAGTAAGCCTGGACCTGGATTTTTTTCAACTCGGGGTATTGTTTTTTAACAATAATTTATCGAAAGAACACAAGATTATCAGGTATTAGCTAAGGTATTCTTTCCATGAACATCTTCTTGGATTTTTCGTTTACCAGGTATAGCAAAAAAAACTGCTAAAAATTTTCTGTCATGCTTACCTGTTATATAGGAACTTCTGGTTGGAGTTACGAGCATTGGGACAAGAGATTTTACCCGGAAAAACAGCCCAAAACCCGTTGGTTCCAGTATTACGCCTCGAAATTTAACTCGGTTGAAGTGAATGCCACTTTTTACCGGAGTTTTAAGGATAAGACCTTTCACAAGTGGTACCATCAAGCCCCTGGGAAATTCAAGTACATTTTTAAAGTGCCCCAGCTTATCACTCATCGTAAATATCTGAAAAATATTGAAGAACAAGCCAGGCGTTTTTGTGATTCAATTTCCCTTATGGAAGATAAACTGGGATTGGCCTTGATGCAGTTGGCCCCGAAAACCGGATACGACCCGGAATTGCTTAAAAATGCCATCCGGGCTTTTGATGATCCGTCTATCCTGGCAGTTGAGTTCCGTAACGATAGCTGGATACGGGAAGAAACTGTACGCTTGCTCAAAGACGAGGGGGCAATTTTTTGCAATACCGACTCGCCAAAACAAGAATTCAAGGAATGGTATACTTCCGGTAAAGCATATTTTCGCTTGCACGGCAAAAATGACTGGTACCGCTACGATTATTCTGATAATGAATTGGATAACCTGGTAAAGATGATTGAAAAATTCGGCCAGCAAGGAGGAAAAGAAGCGTATGTTTTTTTTAACAATGATTTTGAAGCACATGCACCTTATAACGCCTTAAAAGTGATGGAAAAGCTAAACAAATCTAAGGCTGGCATTGTTATTCCCCTGTTTGATGAAAAAAAACCTTGAAATTAAAAAATGGAATTAAAATTAAATACAGATATCTACAAAAACATATAAAAAGTCTATTTTTTTTGGACATTATTGAA
>CAZKIR010000639.1:0-2182 GCA_964552835.1 uncultured Bacteroidales bacterium | reverse complement strand
CAAGGCGGCCGTGATTACCCTGATGCAAATACACCCCTTGAAAGCGATGGTGGGTTTGGCGCAAAAACATTTTCCCGACATACACGAGGGCATGCTGGTAAAAATCCACACGGACATATATCCTGATCGGGATTTTAACGGCAAGGTATACCGGGTATACCCCACGATCGATCCCGCTACCCGTACCTTTACCATCGAGATCACTATTGATAACCGGGAAAAAATCCTGCGACCGGGCATGTTCGGGGAGTTAAAAATCAAGCTTGACGAGGTAAAAGCCCTAGTGGCACCAGCTATCGCGATCCTGAAAGAAGAAGGCACCAATAACCGTTATGTTTTTGTTAATGATAAGGGAAATGCCAGGAAAATTAAAGTAAAAACAGGAAAACGCTTTGATGATCAGGTGGAACTTATTTCTACTGAATTAAAGAAAGGAGACCAACTGGTCACCACCGGGCAGGCAAAACTCTTGAACGGTTCGAAATTACGTGTTGTTGAATAAAAATAGTATAAAAAGGAAAGAATTATGAGCATATACGGAAAAGCGGTAAAAAATCCCGTGACCACCATTATGATTTTCATCGCGGTGATTGTATTTGGCGGTTATTCCCTGATCAATTTACCCATTGATTTATATCCCGAGATAGAATACCCCGCCATTACCGTTTTCACTACCTATGGCGGGGCCAACGCGAAGGATATAGAAACCAATATATCACGGCCTATCGAAGAGGCCTTGAACACGGTAGACAAGTTAAAAGAAATTTCCTCGGTGTCACGTGATAACTTATCGGTAGTAACCCTTGAATTTGAATACGAGACTAATTTGAGCGAGGCGGCCAACGATATACGCGACGGGCTGGCTTTCGTGGAGGATATGTTGCCGGAAGATGCCGATGATCCCGCCATCTTCAAGTTTAGTTCCAGCATGATGCCGATCCAAATGTTTGCCATTACCGCCGGCGACAGCTACGAGGGCATTGAAAAAATGCTGGACGAGAAAATCGTGAACCCCTTGAACCGGATTGAAGGCATTGGCTCCATCAGCCTGATTGGTACCCCTATCCGGGAGATTGGCGTGGAGATAGACCCCCGGGAGCTGGAAGCCTACAACTTGACGATAGAACAAATCGGTTCGGTATTACGGGCGGAAAATTTGAACATGCCCACGGGCAATATCAAGATGGGAAAAATAAAATACCCCTTGCGCGTTGAAGGCGAGTTTGACCAAAGCGACCATATCCAGCAGATCGTGCTGGGGAATTTTAACGGCAAGGCCGTGTATTTAAAAGACGTGGCCACCGTGAGGGACTCCATCAAGGAAATGACGGTAGACTCGAAAATTAACGGGCAACGGGGCGTGCGGATGATGATCATGAAACAATCGGGTGCCAATACCGTGAAGGTGGCACGTGATATCAACGAGATGCTGGAAGAATTAAAAGAAGAATTGCCCCATGACGTGGAAATTCAGAAAGTTTTTGATTCGAGCGATTTTATCAGCGGGTCCATCAACAACCTGACAAAAACCCTCTTGTACGCCTTGTTTTTTGTTACCATCGTGGTATTATTGTTCCTGGGGCGATGGCGGGCAACTTTTATCATCGTGCTTACCATTCCCATCTCACTCATCGTCTCGTTTATTTTCTTGCACGTGACCGATAGCAGCATTAACATCATCTCCCTCTCGGCCCTTTCGATTGCCATCGGGATGGTGGTGGACGATGCCATCGTGGTACTCGAGAATATTGCCAAACATATTGATCGGGGCAGCAGCCCCAGGGAGGCAGCTATTTACGCGACCAACGAAGTATGGCTGGCCGTGATCGTGACGACCCTCACCGTGGTCGCCGTGTTCTTCCCAATGACCATGATTGGTGGGATGACAGGTGTGCTTTTCAGGCAACTGGGCTGGATAGTGACCATTACCGTGGTAACTTCTACCGTGGCCGCTATCACTTTAACACCGATGTTGAGCTCGAAATTGTTAAAGCTAAAGAGCACATCTTCAAAACCCTCCCGCATCAGTTATGATCGCACCATCGGCCCCGCTTTCGATAAGCTGGACAACTGGTATGGCCGGACTCTTAGCTGGTGCCTGCACCATAAACTGGTTATCCTCCTGTTGGCCTTGTTCATTTTCGCGGGTTCGCTTTTCATGGCCGGTGGCCTGGGCACGGAA
>CAZKIR010000638.1:0-2188 GCA_964552835.1 uncultured Bacteroidales bacterium | reverse complement strand
CACCACCGGCGTGCTCGAGCTTATCGTGAACGAGATTAGGGTAGGGGAACAGCCTGTTAAAAAAGCCCGGAAGGGCGAGTATTTTTCTATTCCCGTGCCGGAAAAAATCCGGCCATCCGACAAATTATACAAGTGGGCCCTGGTGAGTTCCACCCCGGTTTGATTGGCCAGGCAAATTAGCACGAACAACATGTCGGCCATTTCATCGGGCAGGTCGGCGGGCCTATCACAGGGTTTAGGGCTTTGCTCACCATATTCACGGGCAATGGCACGGGTCATCTCGCCCATTTCCTCGGTAAGAAGGGTTATGTTGGTGAGCTCCTTAAAATATCGTACCCCAACTTCCTGGATCCATTGATCTACCTTTTCCTGGGCTTCTTGTAAAGTCATGGCCGGGATTATTCCTTGTTTTTGGAATCGATCCAAATGGTTACCGGGCCGTTGTTGGTCAGGCTAATGTCCATGTGGGCACCGAACACACCGGTTTTCACTTCCTTGCCCATGATACCCTCCAGGGTTTTTACGAATTGCTCGTAAAGGGGGATGGCTACCTCGGGTTTTGATGCCCTTATGTAAGAAGGGCGGTTATTTTTCTTGGTACTGGCATGCAGGGTAAACTGGCTAATAACCATGGCTTCACCCTCCACGTCAAGCACGGAACGGTTCATCACCCCGTTTTCATCATCAAATACCCGCAATTTTGATATTTTCCCGCAAAGCCATTCTACATCTTCTTTGGTATCGGCATCTTCAATGCCTAACAAGATAAGCAGGCCATGTCCAATTTTTTTTTGTTCGCCTTGGTTTATGATTACTTCTGATCTGGTTACACGTTGTACTAGTACCCTCATAAGAATATATTTTTACGCGAAAATAAGGTTTTCATGTCAAAGTGTTAAAAAGATGCCAGGAAAAATAAATCGTTTAAATACCCGTTTATCTACCAGGAGATAATGTAAAAAGCCCTGTCTTATCTTACAGGCCTTTTTTTTAATAAAAAAATCTTCATAATTTGGCATTATATTTGAATTTTATTCTAGACCCTAACGGAGCATATAAAATGAATAGGCAATTAAAAGGCATTTGGATTTTCTTGTTGTTACCTTTGTTTTTCAGTGCATGCAATTTTTCGAAGCTTTCCATCTATTTTGACACCGCGGAGACCCGGGCCTTGGAAATAGAAGTATTTAAACCCGCTGAAAAAACCATCCCGTATGAGATATACAACGTGCTCGTGGCTTATTCATCTGATATTGAAAACCGGACCAATTTATCCGAATATTATGGCCCCATTTTACTACACGATGACAAATATATTAAAAACAAACCCGCGCAGTCAGCAGTGAAAAACCTACAAGCAACCCTTTCCAGCGCACCCCGGTTCCAGGTAGTAAACAAGGGCGCGAGCGAGGTAAATATTGACCCCGCTTCTTATTCCTGGCGCGAAGTAAAAAAACTTTGCGATCAATATGGTGCGGATGGGCTTATCTTGCTTTCGGGACTGGGCTCAAAAATGCAAATCAGCACCTACTATCATATCGGGGGCTATACCTACCCTTATTTTGAAACATCTTTTCTCCTAAAATCTTCCACGTCATGGATGTTTTTTTATCCTGAAAAACAAGCGATCGTTGACAAGATAAAATACAATAACACCCGCCGATGGTCAGAAGAAACCAGCGGCGAAATTGATCTAGAAGATTACCTGGAAGAAAACGAGGACCACGTGAATTATAGTTTTGAAATACTAGGCTACCATTACGGCGAACGGGTATCGCCCTTGTGGAAACAAGCGCAACGGAACTATTACGTGACATCGAACCAGGGTGTTAAAGAAGCCGCCAGCCTGCTCGAACAAGACAAGTACCAGGAAGCAATTGATACCTGGGAGTTGTACCTGGAACATGAGCACAAGCGCTACCAGCGCTACGCGACCTATAATATTGCCGTGGCCCACGAGTTACTTGGAAACCTTGATAAAGCCAAGGAATGGGCAGAAAAAGCATATTACCAATACCGCGATTACCAGGGCCGCGAGTACATGAAAACATTGGAAGAAAGATTAAAAGAGCAGGAGTTGTTAAGAAAACAACTGGGCACGAATTAGTTATCGTTTAATGCCTGTTACCCTAACCTCAGAACAACTGACCTTAGAAAAGCACATTATTTATAATACTTTGATAAATAG
>CAZKIR010000637.1:0-2189 GCA_964552835.1 uncultured Bacteroidales bacterium | reverse complement strand
CCTGTTTACTGGCTATACGGCAGGCGTCATTCAGGCGGCATAGCCTGTCCCGCTAAGCGGGAAACTTTATTCATATTAATACCGATTATAAACCTTACCACCAAACAAGAAAAAATGGTACCATCTTTTTGCTTTACTTGATAATTATGTAATTCAGGGCCTGGTTTTTTTTCTTTATTCCGGTGGATTTATAGATGTTGGATTTCCAGGTTAAAACAAGCAACTTTTTTTGAGCAGATTTTTAGATATGTTTTTTCGGTCATTCTATTGAATATTAGCAATATAATGATAATAAAAAAGGTACTAACCTCTGTCAGCACCTTTTCTTTGTTAAAAGTTTTCAGGATTATTTTACCCTGCCACAGACTTTTGCTGATTATCTCCGGTATATTGTTTTTGTAATAATTCACTCTGGTACATCCGGTAGCTGGGGCCATTGATCCTTACTATAACCGAGTGATGAAAGATACGATCCAGTATGGCTGATGTGGTGATGGGATCTCCCAGGAACTCTGCCCAGTCCTGTTCCTCTACGTTGGTTGTGAAGATCAGGGATTTGTTGTCATTGTATCGTTGGTCGATCACCTTAAACAGCAGGTGCGCTTCTTTGACCACTTGTAATTCCAGCCTGTCATGTCCCATTTCATCGATCACCAGCAAGTCCGGATTGGTGTATTTTTTCATCCTTTTCTCCAGGTTTTTTTCATATACGCCTGCATTCAGGTCATTGATCAGATCACTACATGTGGTATATAAAGTTTTGTGTCCCCGTTGGCAGGCTATCAGCGCCAGGCTTCTCGCGATATGGCTTTTCCCTACTCCATTCATCTTACTTGTGAACAGGATCGATTGATTTCTTTCGATGAACTGAAGTGAGGCCAGGTCCATGATCAGTCCGCGATTCAAATTGGGCTGGAAGTCGAAATCAAAATCTGCCAGCATTTTCAGTGGCTGTGGCAGCCGGCTGTTATTAATCAGGTATTCAATGCGCCTTTGTTTCTTGGCTGCCGCTTCGGCCTGTATGACATTACTGATAAACTCATAGTACCCAACAGGGCCTTCACTGGCCTGGTCAACCATCTGCTGATACTCCTTTGCCAGGAGTTTGAGGCCCAGGTAGCGACAGTGTTCAGTGAACTGCTCTGTCTGTTGCTTAGTACAACTTTTATTTTTTTTACTCATTATCATTTATTTTTAGGTTTAAAGGATAACTTGATGCTGTAACGCGGTTCAGAGTTATTTTCAAGGAACCTTTCAATGGTACCTGACTCAAAAACCCTGTATTGCCAGGCCCGGCGTACTGCCACCAGTATATCTTCCACACGGTAGTTTACCTTCAGGGCCAGCAGGTTTCTGAGGTGGTGCCGCCAGGACCCGGGCTTATGCCGTTTGATCTCCTGGATATACCCGCTCATTTCCGGTGAGAAGCTTTCCAGACGGGAGATCACATCGGCGATAACCAGATCGGGTTTCTTTGAAGGTTTCTTATGGTCACCCACATAACGCTCCTTGCGGCCCTCTTCTGCCAGGGGGTGACAAGCAATCTGCCCGCCCGGGGGAGAATAAATGATCATTTGATCCCTTGTTATACGCAAGGGGCACAACTCAAACATGTACTTTTCAGGCACCACGTACTGGTAACCTTTCCAGTATATACATGATTCCTGGTTTACTACTTTATGGGTTACAATGGATGTGTCATAATGATTTGCCGGTAACACCTGCAGGTAGGCTTGCTCGCGGATGTACATATCAATGGGCCTTTCCCTTGTGGTACCATGGGTGCGCACATCATTTACCTGCTCAAGCCACAGCTGTAACTGGCTTTTCAGATCTTCCCGGTCTTTGAACTCCCGGCCATTTAGAAAATTCTGTTCTAAATACCAGAAGGGGCGCTCTACCTTCAGGTTTTCACTGGGACGGCGCGGTGTGATGGTTTTGGGGGTGAACCGGTACCAGGTGGCAAACTCCAGGTACTTACGGTTGAACACCGGACTGCCAATCTCCCAGCGATCCACGCACGCTTTTTGATTATCCCCCCTGATCTCATGTGGTACCCCATCCATATAGATAAAAGCAGCTATAAGCTCACGAAAAAGGGTTTGTTGTTTTTTATCGTCCACCACATTAATGTACTGACGGCGCGAGTAACAAAGGATGTAACTGAAAAAGGTCACCTGCTCTGTTTT
>CAZKIR010000636.1:0-2191 GCA_964552835.1 uncultured Bacteroidales bacterium | reverse complement strand
GGAAACCGACCACTTGTACCCTTATTACCGCGACATGCTTACCACCATCTCGGCTGGGCTCACATCCGAGGAAGTTATATACAATGGTATTTCAAAAGCCGTGGACGTGGCAGGTGGGGGAAGGCACATGTCAAACCATTTTGCCAAGCCCGGGTGGAACATCCATAATTCCTCCTCTTGTACCGGTAACCATGCCCAGCAAGCCACTGGCACGGGCCGGGCTATGAAAACCTACAAGCACGAGGGGGTGGTTTTTTCCTCCCAGGGCGAATCCTCGGTTTCTGAAGGCTACGTGTACGAGGCCATTAACGGGGCCTCGAACGAGAAACTGCCCGTGGTGTTCGTGTTCCAGGACAACGGGTATGGCATTTCCGTGCCAAAAGCTGATCAAACGGCCAACCGTAAGGTGGCTAATAATTTTACAGGCTTTAAAAATCTCCGTATTATCCATTGCAATGGAAAAGACGTGTTTGATTCCATGAACGCGATGGCCGAGGCAAGGGAACACGCGTTGACTAAACAAGGGCCCGTGATCGTGCAGGCCAATTGCGTGCGTATCCATTCCCATTCCAATTCTGACAGGCATGATTTATACAGGAACGATTATGAATTGAACTACGTGCGCGAGTATGATCCCCTTGGCAAGTACCGGCGGCTCCTGTTGCGTTATAATCGTTTCACGGAAGAAGAATTGAACGGGATAGAGGCCAAGGTAAAAGAGGAGGTCAAAAAATCGCACAAGAAAGGCTTGCAAGCCCCGGATCCGGATCCGGCCAGTATACATGATTTTGTTTTCCCGCCCAGTTACGAGGCTTCCAAGTATCCCGATGGCATCCATCAGGAAACAAAAGGGGACAAGAAAAAAATGATACAGGCCCTGAACGAGACCCTGAAAGCCGAGTTCAGGCACAACCCCGATACTTATCTCTGGGGCCAGGACGTGGCGAACAAGGACAAGGGGGGGATATTTAATGTTTCGAAAGGCATGCAGCAGGAATTTGGAAAATACCGGGTTTTTAATGCCCCCATTGCCGAGGACTTTATCATGGGCACGGCCAACGGCATGAGCCGGTTTAACCCCAAGATACGTGTAGTGGTGGAAGGAGCCGAGTTCGCGGATTATTTTTGGCCGGCCATGGAACAACTCGTGGACTCTACCCATGACTATTGGCGTTCCAACGGGCAATTTGCCCCTAACGTTACCATACGCCTGGCTTCTGGTGGCTATATCGGGGGCGGGCTTTACCATTCGCAGAACATCGAGGGGGCCTTGAGCACTTTGCCCGGTTTGCGTATCGTGTACCCTTCTTTCGCGGATGATGCAGCCGGCCTGTTGAGGACCAGCATTCGTTCCGAAGGCCTTACCCTGTACCTCGAACCAAAGGCATTATATAACTCGCCCAAGACCGAAACCCTGGTCCCCGATGATTTTGAAGTGCCTTTTGGCAAAGCCCGGGTAAGGAGGGAAGGAGAAAACCTCACGGTGATCACCTATGGGAACACGGTCCACATGTGCCTGGAAGCAGCTGAAAAACTAACCCAAGAAGGCAAGGGAAGTGTTGAGGTGGTAGATATCCGCTCCCTGGTGCCATTGGATAAAGAAACTATTATCCAATCGGTAAAAAAGACCAATAAAGCCCTTGTGGTGCACGAGGATAAAGTTTTTTCAGGCTTTGGTGCCGAAATTTCGGCCATGATTACCGAGGAAGCTTTCCTTTACCTCGATGGCCCGGTAAAAAGGGTGGGGTCTACCTTTACCCCGGTGGGTTTTAACCGGATACTGGAAAAGGCTATATTGCCTGATACCGAGCGTATTTACAAGGCAATGGCCGATTTGTTGGCTTTTTAACCGCTATTACAAGAACAAAAAAAGAATTCAAATTTTGAACAAATGAAAAAAATTGGCCTATTTTATAGTTTTAATACCACTCAAACCGCCAGCGTGGCAGAAAAAATTGCCAAGGAATTGGGTGATGGAAAGATTGAAAAAGTGAACGCGGAAGACGTGGACGAAAAAACATTCTTGTCGTATGATAACATGATACTGGGCGCCCCTACCTGGTTCGACGGGGAATTGCCCAATTACTGGGATGAGTTCGTGCCCGCTATCGAAGACATGGACTTGAAAGGAAAAACCATTGCCATTTTTGGTAACGGCGATCAAGAGCGTTATCCCGAGAATTTTGTCGAC
>CAZKIR010000635.1:0-2191 GCA_964552835.1 uncultured Bacteroidales bacterium | reverse complement strand
AATTTGCTTGTTATAATCTTAAACCTATTCATGATAAAAAATATTATATCTGATTCAATCAATGTAAAAGAAAGTATATTACATGATGATGAACTAATTGCCAGGCTGCAACAAGTAGTCGATGTGGTTACCACATGTTTTCAAGAAGGGGGCAAGGTACTGTTATGCGGTAATGGCGGTAGCGCGGCCGATGCCCAGCACATCGCGGCCGAGCTGTCCGGTAGGTTTTACCTGGACCGCCCCCCTTTGCCGGCCGAGGCCTTGCACGTGAATACCAGTTACATCACGGCCGTGGCCAATGATTTTTCTTACAATGAGATATACTCCCGCTATATCCAGGGCGTGGGCAAAAAAGGGGACGTGTTGATCGGCATTTCAACCTCGGGCAATTCGGAAAATATCGTGAAAGCCTTTGAAGCAGCCGCCAGGCTTGGTGTTATTACCGTGGGCCTCACGGGCAAAAACGGGGGCAAGATGAAAAAATTCTCGGACATCCTCCTGAACATACCATCCGTGGATACCCCCAGGATACAAGAGTCCCAGATTTTGCTAGGCCATATTATTTGTGAAATCGTAGAACGTAAACTTTTTGGTTAAGGCAGTCAAATCTCTTCTTCAATAAAATACTTGTTCCGGTTAGTAGAATTGCGGGAAATCATCTCGCCCAGGAAACCCGAGAGGAACAATTGCGTGCCCAGGATCATGGCCATGAGTGCCAGGTAAAAATAAGGGCTGTCGGTTACCAGGGGGGCACGGATGCCCTGGTTCAAGTACACGAGTTTTTGGATGCCCAGGTATAACGCGGCCAAGAAACCTGCAATAAACATGAGCGTGCCCAGTGAGCCAAATAAATGCATGGGCCGCTTGCCAAATTTTGATATGAACATGACCGACATCAAATCCAATGGCCCCCGCATGAAACGTTCGATGCCGAATTTCGTGGTGCCGTATTTCCGTTCCTGGTGTTTTACCACTTTTTCGCCAATTTTATTAAACCCTGCCCACTTGGCCAACACGGGGATATACCGGTGCATCTCGCCATATACTTCGATGCTTTTTACCACGTTTGCGCGATAAGCCTTGAGCCCACAATTGAAATCATGCAATTTAATCTTGCTCATGCGGCGTACCGTCCAGTTATAAAACTTGCTGGGCAGGTTTTTCGAGAAAAAGGGATCGTGGCGTTTTTTTTTCCATCCCGAAACCATGTCGTACCCTTCGTCCTTGATCATGTGGTACAAGCCGGGGATTTCTTCCGGGCTGTCTTGTAAATCCGCGTCCATGGTGATGGCCACTTCCCCTTCCACTTTTTGGAAACCACAATGCAGCGCCGCTGATTTGCCATGGTTCCGTTGAAATTTTATGGCTTTTACCCGGGGGTCTTTCGCGTGGAGTTGTTCGATGATTTCCCATGAATTGTCCGTACTGCCATCATCAATAAAAATAATTTCAAAAGAAAATTTGTTTTCTTCCATTACCCGGCATATCCAAGCGTATAATTCCGGGAGCGAGCCGGCTTCGTTTAGCAAGGGGGATACGATAGAAATGTCCATTTTTCAGTAATTATTATTCGTTTTCCCCTTCTTGGGCATCACCAGCAAAGGGGTTTTCTTCTTTTTTCAAGAATACAGAGGTGATTAGCGAGAAAACAAAGCCCATGATGGTAAGGCCTGGAATGGCAGATAAGGCCATGTTCAAGGGGGTCATGCCTTCTTTCATGGTATCCACCATGGTTTCAATCTGGTCGGGCGATAAGCGGTTTTGTTCTAGTAAAGCTTCTTCCATCACGATATAATATTCTTCGATTAATCCCGGGTCAATAAATATGTACAAGATATAACTAAAGAAAGCAAAAATAATAGACGCGTACAAGGATATCAGGATGCCTGAACCCAGGGCTTTCCCATAGGTGATGGAACCGTGTAGGGTTTGGTCGCGGAAATGTTTGGTACCTACCACGATACCGGCAATGATGATGGCATACTGTAGCATGCCCAGGAAATCAGAGAACAGGTTCCCGGTAATATATAATAACAGGGAATAGCCCGATAAGGCCCCGCCCGTGATAGCCCCGTAATACATGGCATTTTTCCAGATAGTCGATCGGTCTTGCATCTTTATTAAGTTTTAAGGAACAAACCTACATAATTTTTACTTAAAAAGCATGGGATGGCGAAAATATGTTAGGACA
>CAZKIR010000634.1:0-2192 GCA_964552835.1 uncultured Bacteroidales bacterium | reverse complement strand
TGTAATGTAAAATAAAAGCTAAAAGCTATAGTAAATTATAAATTTAAAATTAGTTATCATGAAAAAAATGAAATTTGAGTACATTTGGTTGGATGGTGTGCAGCCCGAGGCGCATGTCCGTAGCAAGACCAAAATTTTAGAAATGGCGGAATTCGCGGGAGAAATTGAAAAGTTGCCCGTGTGGTCGTTCGACGGGAGTTCAACCCAGCAAGCTGAAGGGCATTCCTCCGACTGCTTGTTGAAGCCCGTGAATGTATACAATGACGCGGGAAGAAAAAATGCGTGGTTAGTGATGTGCGAAGTTTTATTACCTGATGGTACCCCGCACCCCACCAATACCCGGGCAAAAGTGGAAGATGCACCCGATTACTGGTTTGGTTTTGAGCAAGAATATACCTTGGTCAAGGGAAGCCGTCCGATGGGGTTTCCTGATAATGGTTTTCCTGCGCCACAAGGCATGTATTATTGCTCGGTTGGCAATGACTACATAGCTGGCCGCGACATCGTGGAAGAGCACCTTGACTTATGCCTGGAAGCTGGTTTAAGCATTACAGGTATCAACGCGGAAGTTATGCTGGGCCAATGGGAATACCAGGTATTTGGTAAAGGGGCTAAAAATGCTGCTGACGATGCTTGGATAGCCAGGTATTTATTGTTCCGCACGGCCGAAAAATATGGGATTCATATCGAGTTTAAGCCAAAACCGGTGAAAGGCGACTGGAACGGTTCAGGTATGCATACCAACTTCTCGAACAAAAGGATGCGCGAGGCCGGCACGAAAGAATATTATATCAATATTTTGGAAGAATTTGGTAAACAACATGATGATTTTATCCTGGTGTATGGTTCAGAAAACTCGGAACGGCTTACGGGCCTTCACGAAACACAGCATATTGGCACGTATAGCTACGGCGAGAGCGACCGTGGCGCTTCCATCCGTATCCCGGTGCCCACCATCGAAAGTGGCTACAAATCGGGTTATCTTGAAGACAGGCGGCCGGCTTCAAATGCTGATCCATATCGTATAGTGGAAAAAATTATCACGGCCGTGAAGAGTATTAATTGATTGTAGAAGTTTCACTAATCAACTTTATGAAAAGGTAGGAAAGGCTATAAAAAAAAGGGCGGAATTTTTTTCCGCCCTTTTTTCTATCTTGGGGATATTAGCATGTAAACAACAACTCCCGGTATTTTGGCAATGGCCAAATTTCATCGTCCACGATCAATTCCAGTTTGTCGATATGGTAACGGATATCGTCCAGGAAAGGAATGACCAGGGTGCTATATTTTTTTGCTTTTTCCCTGGTGTTTTCAATCTTGTTGGCCACTTTTCTTGCTTCAATCATCTCGTGCACCTTTGCCTTGATGGCCGTAACGTGTCTTGATATGGTTTTGATTAATTCCCGGCGGGCACCTGCCAGCTCCTCGAATTCTTTTTCAGAAAACAAATCCTTCAGGCCTTTCACGTTTTCGATTAACACGCTTTGGTACTTGATCGCGGTGGGCACGATGTGGTTAAGTGCCAGGTCACCGAGTACGCGTGATTCAATTTGGATACGCTTGGTATAGGTTTCCAAACGGACTTCCGTGCGGCCTTCAATTTCTTTGTCCGTGAAAATGCCCAGGCCGGTGAATAATTTGATGGTTTCTTTGGAGGAGTATGCTTCAAAGGCATCAGGCACGTTCGAGATATTGGTCAACCCTCTTTTCTCGGCTTCTTTTACCCACTCGTCGCTATAGTTGTTCCCTTCAAAGCGGATGGGCTTGGAATCGATGATATATTTCCGCAATACCTGGAAGATTGCCTCGTCCTTTTTCACGCCCTTGTTGATGATCACGTCCACTTCTTTCTTAAACTCCATGAGCTGTTTAGCCACGGCGGTGTTAAGGGTTATCATGGGCACGGCGCAGTTCGCGGAGCCGCCTACGGCCCTGAACTCGAAACGGTTCCCGGTAAAAGCAAAAGGGGAAGTACGGTTCCTGTCCGTGTTGTCCAGGAGTATCTCGGGTATCTTGCCAATGTCTAATTTTAACTCGGTTTTCTCGTCTGGCGTCATTTTACGGCTGGTCACCTTGCTTGTTATTTCATCAAGCATTTCTGTTATTTGGCTACCCAGGAATACAGAGATAATGGCTGGTGGCGCCTCGTTCGCGCCCAGGCGGTGGGCGTTCCCGGCCGAGGCAATGCTCGC
>CAZKIR010000633.1:0-2207 GCA_964552835.1 uncultured Bacteroidales bacterium | reverse complement strand
CCTGGCCAATAACCGGGACTACCTCGACGAGATAAACCAAATGATCGAAAACCCATGATAAGGTTTATCCATATCCTTTTTTTTGTATTTGCCTTTACCCTCTCTTCCAAAGGCTCTTATCATCTTGAAAAAGAGCTAAACATACCAGGCAAAAAGGCCTACCTGGACCCTTTTGGTGAAATATACCTGGTAAAAGGGCACGTGCTGGTAAAGCTTGATGAAAACAACAAGGAATTACACCAGTACAGTTCACCCCTTCTGGGTGATATTGACCACGTTGACGTGAGCAACCCGTTAAAAATCCTGGTTTTTTACAAGGAAACAAACCAACTGGTGTTTGTAGACAAACAATTGAACCCGCTACAAGAACCGTTTAGCCTGGACAGGTTGGGTTTCTACAACCCCTTATCGGTGTGTTCTTCATCCTTGGGCGGTTTTTGGGTGCTATCGGGAGAAAGTGGCCGCCTGGCGCACGTGGACAACCATTTAACCGTCACCCGTGAAAGCCATTCTTTTAAGTACTTGCTTTCCGGGGAAGCATACAAGCTATTAGAAAAAAACCTTCACGTGTACATCGGCATACCTGAAAAAAAAATACTAGAATTTAATCACTTAGGCCAATTGTTAAGAGAATGGCCTGTTACCATACAAACACAATTCCAGGTTAAAAAAAACATGATGGTTTACCCGGTCGAAAATAAAGTGTATAGATTTGATCAAAACCTGCTCGAAAAAATTATAATCTTTGAAAGGAAAGATTATATTTACAAATCCTATATCTTGCAAGATAAATTATTTGTATTTTTGGAAAACAGGGTTGAAATTTATATCAGAAAATAATAAAACGTTTAACGAGTTAAACTAATATTACCATGCATATTGCCATAGCTGGGAACATAGGTTCTGGCAAAACCACCCTTACCGAATTATTATCCAAGCATTACAGTTGGGAAGCCCATTACGAAGACGTGGACGACAACCCTTACCTGAACGATTTTTATGAAGACATGCAACGTTGGTCGTTTAACCTGCAAATTTATTTTTTAAACAGCCGTTTCTCCCAGGTTCTGGAATTTCAAAAATCAGGTACCACGGTAGTCCAAGACCGAACTATATACGAGGACGCGTATATTTTCGCACCCAACCTTCATTCCATGGGATTGATGAGTACGCGTGACTTCGAAAATTATTTTACCCTTTTTAACTTGATGAGCAGCCTGGTACAACCGCCCGATTTGCTTATTTATATTCGCGCCACGGTGCCCACCCTCGTTCACCAAATCCAGAAAAGGGGTAGGGCTTACGAGGAAGGGATCCGTTTGGATTACCTGAAACGTTTGAATGAACGTTACGAGGCCTGGATACAATCTTACCACCTGGGCAAAATGCTCGTGGTAGACGTTGACTCTTACAATTTTTCAGAAAACCAGGAACATTTAAGTACCGTGATTGACAAGGTAAACGCCGAGCTGCACGGATTATTTTAATTATTTCCTGAACTTTTTGCTCCCGACGTTGCAGTCGGGATTTTCGCTTCGCTTTATAACCCCAGCGTTGTAGGCGGGAACTACCCTTCGCCCCAACTTGATGCAAAAAGGTCCTGAAAAAATCAAATACTTCCCTAATCTATGCGAAAAATAATCCATCCCGGGCAAATACTATTTTACCCGCCTGTTACAATTTTCTCTTTGTATATTTCTGCTCGTTTTTATTTATAAGTTTAAGAAACCAGGAACCAATTAATGCGTAAGATTATATTCATAGATGATGATAATGATCAGGGTGACTTGAACCGGTTTTTAGAACAATATGCTAATAAAGTTAAACTGGTAATCGAGGAAGGTGAACTCCAAATTCAATTTCAAACCCTTTGGGAAAACCTTGCCAAGTTAAAAACCCTGGATAAAAATATATACCTGGACACCGAAAAAAAATCGATGAAATTTAATGTCTCCGATATAACGCGGTTTGAACGGGAAAAAAAAGACACCATCGTGATATTAAACAATCTGAAAAAACTAATTATTTATGAGCCCCTGGATGGTTTATACAAGAAATTACAAGTATATCATTTTTGCCTTGTCCATAAAAACCATTTAATAAACCTGAACTACATGGCCAAATTTTTACCCAAGGAAAACCAGCTTATCATGGTAGACGGGAAATCTATACCGGTTTCAAGGAAACAGAAAGAAAATTTATTAAAC
>CAZKIR010000632.1:0-2208 GCA_964552835.1 uncultured Bacteroidales bacterium | reverse complement strand
TCTCGTTAAGCAAACCCGAGAAAGCCCACTTGCCTGCATCTCACCTTAGCTCGCGCTTTATTTTCGCGCAAAACGAGGATTTTTTCGTGTACCCCAATAATTATAATCATTTTGTAAAATTCTACAAGAAAACCTTTCAGCATGGCGGCGTTTCTATGCAAGAAATGCTTATACCTGTGATTACACTGTCGCCTAATGAATGATTTTTACCAGATACTGTTATTTTGATATAAAAAATTGTTAATTTTATCGGTGATGAAGTTCGGGAAACAGAGCCTAAATGATTTGCCTGCATTGGGAAAGAGGATGTTAGAAGAGTTTGACCGGCCCCTTGTTGCATTTTATGGAAGAATGGGTTCGGGCAAAACTACCTTGATAAAGGTAATATGTTCATTGCTGGGAGTGCAGGATACAGTGAGCAGTCCAACGTTCTCGCTCGTGAACGAGTACGCGACAAAAAATAGTGACATTGTTTATCATTTTGATTTTTACCGGATCGAAGATGTGGAAGAGATATATGATTTCGGGTACGAGGAGTATTTTTTTTCTGGCCGCGTTTGTTTTATCGAGTGGCCCGAGCTGGTGGAAGGTTTATTGCCCGATAAAATAAACCGGGTATTTCTTGATATTAACGAGGACGGTACCCGGAACGTGCGTTTAGAAAAAGAATATGCAAAATCATAAATTATAGTTCATATGGTGCCTACCGAATCTAATATAAGCCCGATTTTTTTGCGAAAAGGGGCGTTTTTGCCGCAAGAGGAGATGTTGGAAGTGAAGAAACCAAAAAAGCGGCTAAAAATTGGTATTCCCAAGGAGAACCAGCGGCAAGAAAACCGGGTGACACTCACCCCCGAGGCCGTGGAAAATTTAATTGAAAAAGGCCACGAGGTATTGATCGAGAAAGGGGCTGGCAAGCAAGCAAGCTATTCTGATAAAAATTATGTCGATCGCGGGGGCTTGATCCTGAGCGATCGGAAAGAAATATTTCATTGCGATATTATCCTGAAAGTTGCCCCACTTACCCCTGGGGAAATTGACCTGTTAAAAGGCGACCAAATCGTGATTTCTTCCCTTCATTTTAATGCCGACCTTGGAAATTACATCAATAAATTATTAAAAAAGAAAATCACGGCCATTGCTTTCGAGAACCTCAAGGACGATGGTGATTATTACCCTATAGACCGTTCCATGAGCGAGATATCGGGGGCAACGGCCATCTTTATCGCTGCCGAGTACCTTAGCAACATCCATAGGGGCAAGGGGGTGTTCCTTGGCGGGATAACCGGGATTACCCCCTGCGAGGTGGTGGTCCTTGGCGCCGGTACGGCTGCCGAGTACGCGGCCAGGGCAGCATTAGGGCTAGGCGCACTCGTGAAAGTTTTTGACAATTCTAACGTGAAACTCCGCCGTTTGCAAAATAACCTGGGACAGCGATTATATACTTCTGTCTTTCACAATCGGGTGATCGAGAAGGCATTGGTATCGGCCGACGTGGTGATTGGCGCGATCCACCTTACCCGGCGAGGCCCGCGGTATTTTATTACCGAGGATATGGTAAGGAAGATGAAATCAGGTTCCGTGATCGTGGATATTAGCATTGATCAAGGAGGATGTATCGAAACTTCAGAGTGCCGTACCCACGAGAACCCGGTGTTTAAAAAACACGGGGTCATCCATTATTGTATCCCCAATATCCCAAGTAGGGTAGCCCGCACGGCCTCTATAGCACTTAGCAATATTTTTGCCCCCTTGCTGATTAGCCTGGGCGAATTAGGCGGTTTGAAAAACCTTTTAAAAGAAGACTTGGGGGTACGGCACGGGGTATACGCTTATAACGGGATACTGACGAATAGCCACATTGGTGATATCCTGGGATTACCGTCCAAAGATATTGAATTGTTAATGGCTGCTTTTTGATGAATAGCTACATAAAATATATCGGACTTTTTTACTTGTTAGCCCTGATGCTTGCCGGGTGCGAGGCTGAATATAAGGATGAAGACGGGCTTACCGATAGCCAGGGTGTAAACATCCAGTATTCCTCCGATCATTTTTGGACGCTCGACACGGTCTGGTTTACTTGTTATAGCGGCCCCTATGTTTCCCGTTATCTATGGAAATTTGGCGATGGCGATAGTTCGGTCCAGGAAAGCCCTATCCATTTTTACCAGGAAGCTGGTGATTACATGGTCAAGCTATGGGCAT
>CAZKIR010000631.1:0-2210 GCA_964552835.1 uncultured Bacteroidales bacterium | reverse complement strand
CTCACGTCAAGGATTTAAAAGCCAATGTGTTCTTGGTCAAGTTTTATTACATCCAGTAAATCGCCCCCTACCGATTCGCAAGGTTTGTACAAGTAATCCAACTGAAGGTTCGGGATATCAAAAGTTTCAGTGGGCAACAGGTTTTTTAGTATTTCGCCTGCCGCGAGCAAATCTTCCTCGAGTTTGATCTGTTTTTCTTTCAGTTCATCATTCGATTGGCTTAAAGCCCTGGTAAGCAAGCCAATTTTTAAATGAGCCCTCACCCTTGCCAATACTTCTTCTTTCATAAAGGGCTTGGTAATGTAATCAACTGCCCCCACTTCAAGGCCTTTCACGATATCCTGTGTTTCGGTTTTGGCCGATAGGAAGATAATAGGAATATCATTGGTATATGGGTCTTGTTTAACCCGCTGGCATACTTCAAAACCGTCCATGCCGGGCATCATGATATCCAGTAAAATTAAATCAGGATATGTTTTCTCCAGGGTGTTTAAGGCCTGGTAACCATCCTTGGCCACGGCTACTCGAAAATTGTTTTCTTGTAAAATTGCCCCAAGTATTTGTAAGTTGCTGAAATTGTCATCAACAATTAAAATAGTCGGGTTTGGGTTTTTATCTTTATTAATATGCATTATTGGTTAAGCTTTTTTATTTGCTTTATTAAATCAGGAAAAAGCTTTATCTTGTTCTCTAAATTTTGGATATCAAAATTAGTAATATCCCTTTTCAAGTCCTCGGAATACTTGTACAAAACGTCTAGTTTAAATTCTTTAGCAGTGATAATCAGGTCGTTGGCAAAATCCTCTATCTCGTAAATCAAGAGGTTATTTTTAATTGATTGCCATTTCTTGTAATGTTTCCGGGTTAAGGTATCCATCAATTGTATAAAATTTTCTTTCGCTACTTTTGAAAGTTCCATTTCTTTATGTTCGTAGCTTATTTCTTGTTCTATACTTTGAAACGGGATGAATTTTTTTAGCTCGTTGATAACATCGCTTTTTTTAACGGGTTTTCTTAATACACCATCAAAGGTTTTCCTTATTTCTTTTTCTTCAGCCTTCATCATGCTGGCCGTGAAAGCAATAACAGGAATTTTTTCTTTGCCTGGAATTTTCTTGATACGCCGTGTTGTTTCATATCCATCAATTCCTTTCATCCTCACGTCCATGAATATAACATCCGGCTGGTGATCCTGAAGGATTTTCAATGCTTCCTCACCGCTTTTGGCTTCCTTGTATTGAATGTTTTCGGAATCGATCATGCTTTTCAGTATCTCGATATTATAATCCACGTCTTCTACAATTAAAACCTTGGCCGGGTTGAATGTTGTCGCGAACTGGTTGCCCTGTCCTGTTTCTTCTGCTATTAATGGCATTGGGGCAACTTTTATCCCTGGAATTGTCACGGCGAATTCAGTTCCCTTGTTAAAGGTGCTTTTCAAGGTAATCTTGCCGTTCATTTTTTCAACCAATTTTTTGGTAATGGCCAATCCAAGTCCAGTGCCCCCGTATTGGCGGGTAGTTTTACCACTTTGTTGCCGAAAAGCTTCAAAAATTACTTGTTGATCTTCTTCTGGTATACCAACACCGGTGTCAACTACCGTGAATAATAAGTCTATACTGTTTTCTTTAGCTGTTTTCCTGGCATCTACCAAGAGTTTCACCTGGCCGTCTTCTGTAAATTTTACCGCGTTGCCTACCAGGTTGAACAGGATTTGCCGGATCCGGATTTCATCAAGGACAAGGTAACCGGGCACGTTTTTCTTGACGGCAATTACCAGGTCTAGTTTTTTGGTTTCGGCTTTTTTCGAGAAAATTTGTTTTATTTCTTCCAGGATGTTTTGAATCAGCACGGGCCCTGGCTCAATATCTAGTTTTCCGGCTTCAATTTTTGATAAATCAAGAATATCATCTATCAAGGCAAGCAGTGTCCTTCCGTTGTTTAATATGGTGTTAAGGTGGCTTTTATGTTGATTGTTGTCAATTTTCCCGTGCAACACTTCACTAAAACCCAGGATCGCGTTCATTGGCGTGCGTATCTCGTGGCTCATGTTGGCCAGGAACTCGCTTTTTGCCATGTTGGCCTGTTCGGCCGTTTCTTTCGCCACGAGCAATTCTTCTTCGAGCTGCTTGCGTTGGATGGCAATAGACGCCTGGAAAAGAAATGTTTCAATCAGGTTTAAATTCCGTATAATGGATTTGTTCAGGGTA
>CAZKIR010000630.1:0-2218 GCA_964552835.1 uncultured Bacteroidales bacterium | reverse complement strand
AATTGCCTGATGAAGTGAAAAAAGACTGGGTTGAAAAAATCCCCTTGAAACGGGGGGGCACCCCGGAGGATGTTGCCAACACGGCCATATTCCTGGCTTCGGATTTATCCTCGTACGTGAGCGGGCAAGTGATAAATGTTTGTGGGGGGATGCAGACCTAAAAAAATATAGACGGGGGCATAAAAAAATGTTCCCCTTTTATTTTATTTATCCGGGAAAAATTTTCGAATGGGGTTGTAATATAGAATTAACAGGATACTTCGCGAGTTAAAATGAACTAAAATATAATAACTTAACAAATGTTTTCCATAATTTTTTCTCACCAGGTAATTTTTATTATTATTTCCTGTTGATAAGTTTTTTATTCAATTTTTACCATTAAAATATAGTGCCATGTACAACACAATTTTTTATATAATCGTCGCGATCCTGCTTTTCAATTATTTTTTGGAACAGCTGCTCGAGTACCTGAATTCCAGGCACTGGAGCAATGAATTGCCAGAAAGGGTAAAAGACGTGTATAACGAGGAAAGGTATAAAAAAGCTCAAGATTACCAGTTGGAAAACAAACGTTTCGGCTTTATTACCAGTAGCTTTAGCCTGGTTGTCATGCTCGTGATGCTTTTTGCCGGCGGCTTTGCCCTGGTGCACGAGTGGGCTGGTTCTTTATCTTCTAACCCGATATGGACCGGGCTCCTGTTTTTCGGTATACTGATGTTTGCCTGGGACATCATGTCGACCCCTTTTAGCGTGTACGATACCTTCGTGATTGAAGAAAAATACGGCTTCAATAAAACCAATCCCAAGACTTTCGTGATGGACAAAATAAAAGGCTGGTTGCTGGCCGCGATACTCGGTGGTGGCATTTTAGCACTGATCATCTGGTTTTACCAGTTGACCGGGAAAACTTTTTGGCTCTATGCATGGGGGTTGATAACCGTGTTTTCCATTTTCATGACCATGTTTTACTCCAGCCTTATCGTGCCCTTGTTCAATAAACAAACCCCGCTGGAGGAAGGGGAATTAAAAAAAGCCATCCGGCATTTCGCGGACAAGGTAAATTTTACCCTGGATGATATTTTCGTGATTGACGGCTCCAAACGGTCGAGCAAATCCAATGCTTACTTCAGTGGCTTGGGCCACAAGAAACGGATTGTCTTGTTTGACACCCTGGTAAAAGATTTGAGCACGGAAGAAATCGTGGCCGTCCTGGCCCACGAAATTGGCCATTACAAGAAAAAACATACCCTGGCCATGATTTTCATGTCCATCGCCCAAACAGGGCTTACCTTGTTTATCTTTTCCTTATTTATTGACAACCCGGCTTTATCGCGCGCCCTGCAAGTGGAAGAACCGGTTTTTCATTTGGGCTTGTTGGCTTTTGGCCTTTTATACAGCCCTATATCATTAATCCTGGGCCTGGGGATAAACCAAATATCCAGGAAAAACGAGTACACGGCCGACCGCTTCGCGGGCGAGAATTACCAACCCGGCCCCTTGCAAATGGCATTGAAAAAACTCTCGGTAAACAACCTGAGCAACCTGACCCCCCACCCGGCCCACGTGTTTTTTCATTACTCGCACCCCCCCTTGCTAAAACGACTGGAAGCCTTGGACAAGATAAAAGGGGAATAATTTCAATCTTGAAATCAGGTGTTTTCCATGAATAAAATTATATATTTGCAGCCTGAAAGACAAAGCCTGGACATGTTGCCAGGCTTTCGCGGGGTGTAGCGCAGCCCGGTAGCGCGCCACGTTCGGGACGTGGAGGTCGTGGGTTCAAGTCCCGCCACCCCGACTAAGCCCACCGGAGCTTTCGCGAAGGTGGGCTTTTTTTATACCCCTTTTAAAGGCAAAATCATGTTTGAAGACCTGAAAGCCATATACAAGAACGACCCGGCCGCCCGGGGAATCGAGGCCATACTATACCCAGGCTTACATGCCATTGCCGTACACCGCTATATTTGCCACCCGCTGTACAAGATAAAATTCCGTTTCCTGGCCCGCTTTTTTTCACAAGTAAACCGCTTTTTCACTGGCATCGAAATACACCCGGGGGCAAAAATTGGCAAGGGCCTTTTTATCGACCATGGTATGGGCATCGTGATAGGCGAAACCACGAAAATCGGAAAAAATTGCACCATCTATCACAAGGTAACCCTTGGCGGCACGGGCAAACACCTTGGAAAACGGCACCCTACCATCGGGGACAACGTGA
>CAZKIR010000629.1:0-2243 GCA_964552835.1 uncultured Bacteroidales bacterium | reverse complement strand
CAAAAAAAGCAACATTTAAACAATATTTCAACCACATTTACAACTATATTTAAACAGTGTTTTGTATAATATAAATATTTAACCACTAAAATAAGGGTAGTACCAAAAAACTAATGAGCAATTTTTACCCGGTAATCTACTCTAAATTTTCCTTTGGCAACAGCGTTTAGCCGGCCTTTTATCAAGCGTCTCCGTATAGGTGACACGCGATCCACGAATAGCACCCCTTCCAGGTGATCGTATTCATGTTGGATAATCCGGGCGGCCATCCCGGCAAAAGTTTCCTGGTGCAAGGCAAATTTCTCGTCAAAATACTTCACGCGTATTATTTCAGGCCTTGTCACTTCTTCCCTGATCTCTGGAATACTAATACAACCCTCTGACATGGTAATATCATCCCCGTCTTCTTCAAGTATCTCGGGGTTGATAAAAATCTTTTTAAAGCCTTTCAAGCCAGGTTCATCCTCTTCTAATGGGCTGCCATCAAGCACGAAAAGCCTGACTGATTTTCCCACTTGTGGGGCAGCTAAACCAATCCCATCCGAATGGTACATGGTTTCAAACATGTCATCAACAAAAGCAGGCAAGTTTTCGTAATTTTTGCCTATCTCCATGGCTCTTTTTCGCAACACGGGCGAACCAATTATGTATACCGGCAAAATCATTTCTTATACTCTATTTCCTTTCATTTCCATATACGTTTGCAAGATAATCGTGGCACTAATACTGTCCACCAGGGCCTTGTTCCTCCTGTCTTTTTTCTTAAGCCCCCCGTCAATCATAGCCTGCATGGCCAACTTCGAGGTAAATCGTTCATCTACTAAATGAACAGGCATATCAGGAAATTGTTTACGGAAATGCTTCAAGAAAGGTTCCACGAACTGAACGGCTTCAGAAGGTTGATTATTTAACTGGCGGGGGTAACCCACGACGATTTCGTCTACTTGTTCTTTCGCGAGATATTGTTTCAGGTACGGGATAATATCTTTCGCGTGTACCGTTTCCAATCCATTCGCTATCATTTGCATTGGATCGGTAACCGCCAGGCCCACCCTTTTTCTTCCATAATCAATTGCCATTATCCTTCCCATGCTGATTTTGTTTAAATAATCAAATAAAAAAAAGGTTGCCCAAAAATACCATTTTTGCAGCAACCTCTTGTAAAACAATTTCAAATATTACTTGGAATAATCCATTTCGGCCATCCGTTTATAACTATTATACCTCCATTGGGCATTCTCGCGAGCGAGTTTAAAGAGCCTGCTGGCTTCTTCAGGGAATGACTTTTTCAGGGAAGTATAGCGGACTTCACCATTGATAAAATCATCAAACTGGTTCCAGTCAGGTTCTTTAGAATCTAAGGTAAACGGGTTCTTGCCTTCCTTCTCGAGCAAGGGGTTGTAGCGGTACAAATGCCAGTAACCAGCTTGCACGGCCCGTTTCTCTTCTTCCTGTGTTTTACCCATTCCTGCCCTGATGCCATGGTTAATGCACGGGGCATAGGCGATGATCAAAGAAGGCCCTGGATAAGCTTCCGCTTCTTTCAAGGCTTTGAAATATTGTGATTGGCTCGCGCCCATCGAAACTTGTGCCACGTAAACGTAACCATAGGTCATGGCCATCATGCCCAGGTCTTTTTTCTTGGTTTTTTTCCCTGATGCGGCAAACTTGGCCACGGCACCTACGGCCGTTGCTTTGGATGATTGTCCACCTGTGTTCGAGTACACTTCCGTGTCCATCACAAGGGCATTAATATCTTCGCCAGATGCTAACACGTGATCTAAGCCGCCGTAGCCAATATCGTAAGCCCATCCGTCACCACCAAACAGCCATACTGATTTTTTCACCAGGTATTGTTTTAAGGCGAGGATTTCTTTTGCCAAGTCAGAATTCTCTTTTTCAAGCAATTCAACTACTTTATCCGATAATTCTTTTGACTTTTCACCATCATTCATACCATCGATCCAGGCAACAAACGTGTCTTTCAAGTCAGCACTCAAGTTATTGCCTTCCATAGCTACTTGCATTTTTTCTGCAATTCTTGTCCTTAGCTTGTTCACACCAATGGCCATACCGAAACCATATTCCGCGTTGTCCTCGAACAGGCTATTGGCCCATGTTGGCCCGTGCCCGTTAGAATTGGTGCAATAGGGTGTAGAAGGGGCAGATCCACCATAAATAGAGGAACAACCCGTGGCATTGGCAATCATCATCCGGTCGCCATACAATTGGGTGATGAGCTT
>CAZKIR010000628.1:0-2284 GCA_964552835.1 uncultured Bacteroidales bacterium | reverse complement strand
GCCCTTAACCGGTACCAGGGGGCAAACATCCGTGGCACCGAACCGGGGATGAATGCCCTGGTGTTGCCGGGTGTCGATAAGCTCCACGGCTTTTTTCACGGCTTCAAAAGCCGCGGTTACAACCTGGTTTGGCTTACCCGCGAAGGTTATTACCGTGCGGTGGGCATCAGGCCCCTTATCAATATGCAGCAAGTACACGTGGTCAATTTTCTGTATGGCGTGCGCGATTTGAGCAATCACTTCCGGGTTTTTCCCTTCACTAAAATTGGGGACGCATTCTAAAATTTTATCCATCGTTTTTTTTGTTATACTTGCAAACATAAAAGAACATGGCTGCGCAAATTAATTAATAATTGGGATAAAAGAAACATATCTACTAGATTTGATGATTTTTTAAGGCTTCCCCCTACGCCAAGGCTTCGGGGGATAAAAAGATATAAGTACTGGGAGTATTTAAAAAAGTGTATGAAACGAAAATTTCCGCATACCTACGTTATCATATTTTACATTATCTTGTGCGCGGCCATTTTAACCTGGATCGTGCCCGGGGGCAGTTACCAGCGCGAGACCGTAACCCCGCCAGGGGGGGCAAGCCGTGAGGTGATTGTTTCCGGATCGTTTGATTACCAAGAGAATAACCCTCAAACCTGGCAGGTTTTTTCCGCCTTGTACGAGGGCTTTGTCGATAAAGCCTACATCGTCGTGTTCATCTTGATCGTGGGAGGGGCTTTCTGGATCATGAACCATAGCGGCGCCATGCACCTGGGCATTAAAACCTTCTTGCGATTTATCCGGACGTTCGAGAAACGCGGTTTATTTCGTTTCGTGAGCGTGGAAGCTTTCACAGTGGCCATGGTAATGTTGTTGTTCAGTGTTTTCGGGGCTACTTTTGGCATGAGCGAGGAAACCATCGCGTTCGTTATCATTTTCGTCCCATTGGCTATTTCCATGGGATACGATTCCATCGTGGGCGTGAGCATGTGTTTCGTGGCGGCTGCCATGGGGTTTGCCGGTGCCGTGCTAAACCCTTTTACCATTGGTATTGCCCAGGGCCTGTCCGGTATCCCGCTTTTCTCGGGCATGGGCTACCGTCTGTTTTGCTGGGCCGTTATTAATACCGTGGGGATCGCTTTCGTAATGGCATATGCCAACAAGTTGAAGAAAAAGAAAATTTCTTCCCCGATGCACGGGGAAGATGTTTTATGGCGCAAAGAAGGTGAAGCATTTGGAAATACCGCCGAATCGCGAGGAAAAAAGCCTGCCATGGCTGCCTGGATAGTCTATGGCCTGGTTTCCTCCTTGTTACTTTATCTTTCGGTGAAAGCCCCGATGGTTTCCTTGGCCGTGGGCGCCAGTAAAATATCTTTCCCGGTTTATCCTTTTTTGACATTCGTTAGCGTGTTTGGCGGATTATTTTTTTTGCGGAAAAGGGTACATTACTACGTGTTGCTCTTGTTGGCCATCACTATTTTCATGCTTGTTACCGGGGTAATGGCCTACCAATGGTATATCCGTGAAATCACGGCCCTGTTTTTCGCCATGGGTCTTTTATCGGGCATTGCCATGAATTATTCGCCCAACCGCATTACCCGCCTATTTCTTGACGGGGTAAAAGATATCATTCCCGCTGCCCTGGTCGTTGGGTTGGCCGGGGGCATCTTGTTCGTGCTCGAGAACGGGAACATCATGGATACCATCCTGCACGCTTTGTCGGAAAGCATGAGGGGGACAAGCAAGTACGCGTCCGTGGCCATGATGTATTCCATGCAAACCTTGATAAACATTTTTATCCCCTCTGGCAGTGCACAGGCTGCCCTTACCATTCCTATCATGTCGCAATTTGCCGATTTAATGGAAATATCGCGCCAGATGGCCGTGCTGGTTTTCCAGTTCGGGGATGGTTTCACGAACATGGTTACCCCGACTTCAGGGGTTTTGATTGGCGTGTTGGGGATGGCAAAAATCCCTTACGAGAAATGGTTCAAATGGGTGTTGCCGTTGATCATTTTGCTGGTTATTACCGGGTTTTTGTTGTTTATCCCGCCTTTGGTGATGAATGTAAGCGGGTTTTAATTAATTTTTTAGGTACTACCCTTATTTTAGTGGTTAAAACATATAGTTTAAATATAGTTTAAATATAGTTGTAAATGTGGTTGAAATATTGTTTAAATGTTGCTTTTTTTGATTGATGCAATATAATTGCTCATTTTTACAGCTAGTTTTGAAAGTTGATAAATTTCCAACTTCTGAAAACTAAAACACAACATATAAACTACATTAAACA
>CAZKIR010000627.1:0-2291 GCA_964552835.1 uncultured Bacteroidales bacterium | reverse complement strand
TTCTCGGGGGAAGTATAATTTAGTGCAACATAATTGAAAGTAAAACTTGATTGCGAATGCTTTAAATCTATCTTTTTTAAAACACTGATGTTTTTATCAAGCGGAGATTTCTTTTTTGACTTATGGGGTTGGTTAAGCAATTCGAATCCTGTAACGAGGACATTCGGTATCTCTTGGTTATATGGTATTTTTCTAGGCTTAAATACGTTGAGGCCATTTATTCCACCAAAGTAAATAAGGCCATCAGAAGATTTTATTCCTGAATTTGCATTAAACTCATTCCCTTGTAAGCCATCACTAATATCAAAATTCCTGAAAGTTTCTTTATCCGGGTCAAATCTTGTTATACCCTTGTTGGTGCTTATCCATAAAGATCCACTATTGTCTTCAATAATTGAATTTATGATATTATTGGGCAAGCCATCTAACTCGGTATAGGTTTTAACCAATTCCAGGTTTTTTGAAAATTTTATTAGTCCTTTGCCTTTTGTGCCTATCCAAATATTTTGATTTGTATCTTCAATAATTCGTAAGACATGTGAGTTCTGGCCTTTTACAGGCCATAGTTTTTTGTAATCACCTGTTGGCCTCTTAAATAACAACAGGCCACTCCCCGTGCCAAGATAAAACCTGTTTTGGGAATCTTCAAATATAGATTTCACTACTGGAACAGGATATTGGATAAATGACATGCTTCTCCTGTCCAATTTATTCAAATGTCCCAGCGTGCCAAGCCATAAATTTTTTTTAGAATCCTCAAAAATAGAATATATACAATCGTTGTTTATTGACTTCGGGTCTGTTTTATCGTGAGAAAAAACCCTGAATTTTCCCGTTTCCCTGTCAAACAGGTTCAATCCTCCAGAAAAAGTGCCTACCCAAAAATTTTCATAGCTATCTTCATAAATACTCAATACAATATTTGCACTTAGGCTCGTGGGATTGTCCATTTCATGAAAATAGTGTTGAAAGGTTCCTGTTTCCGGAGTGTACTTGTCTATGCCTTTACGCGTTCCGAGCCAGATGATGCCCTGCCGGTCTTCGTGTATAAACCTTACATTGTCATTGCCAAGTCCTTCTGGCTTAGTTGAGTTATGTTTATAGAGCTTGAATTTACTTTTATTCTTGTTGTATACATTTAATGCCCCCCCGTAATTGCCAACCCACAAAATACCATCTTTGCTTTCATAAATGGAATATACCGAGTTATTGCTAAGACTGGATTTATCGTTCTCCACGTGCTGGTAATTCGAGAAAGCCCCATTGCTCAGGTTTATTTTGCCAAGCCCTGCCCCATCAAAACCAATCCAAATATTGTTATTACTGTCCTCAAACAAATCATGGATATTATCGCTGCTTTCATGATCTAAAGGTATTTCATATTTTTGCAGGCGTTTTCTGTCCCTGTTAAAAACAAAAAGCCCGGAAAATTCAGTAGCAACCCAAAGAGTATTGTAGGTGTCCTTGTACACGTCCATTACAATAGAATTTATTTTAATTTCCTGACCATTTATAAAAAAGGGAAGGGAAAAGGTTTTTTTATTGGAAAACGAATACCGAAGCAACTGCCCAGGGGTTCCTATCCATAGAATGTCTTCTTCAGGGTTATACCATAATGATTTAACTCTATGTACATTCAATTTTGAAGAACCAACTGTCAATTTCACTCTTTTAAAAATCCCGCTATCCGGGAAAAAAAGATGTAGTCCACTATTATGGGTGCCAATTAATAAAGTCCCGTTTTTTCCGTTCTCGATGCATTCGATATTGATATCCACGATGCTATCCTTATCAGGAAGCTTGTATTTATATGGTATCCAATTATCTTGTTCCCTGTTGTAAAGGTTTAATCCACCATATCTTAAACCGGCCCATAACCTGTTTTGCTTATCGGTTAACAAACAATTAACAACATTCCCGGAAATTGTACCGGGTTTACCTTCCTGGCTTTTATAGACCTTAAATTCATAGGCATTATACATGTTTAACCCATCATCCGTGCCGATCCAAATCATTCCGTACTTATCCTGCAAAATACAATTCACAACACTTTGAGATAGGCCATCCTCATTGGTTATGTGCTCAAATTTTATGTCTTGGGCGAAGGAATATTGTGTTATAATAAACAGGAGCAAAAATATTTTTTTTGTCGTGGTCTTCATCTTGTCGTAATGTTAAGAGAAATTTTGTTTCATTTAAGGGTTAAAGATTTCATGTTTAATGCACGTGTTTAATTAATACCTTATATCCGCGACTAAAAATGAATAAAAACTGGGAAGCCTTGTAAAAAT
>CAZKIR010000626.1:1440-2298 GCA_964552835.1 uncultured Bacteroidales bacterium | reverse complement strand
AGGTCTCACGTACAATGTAACACGCGACTTTGTTATAAAAAGCTCCTATTCAAGGATTTCTCAATTTGTTTTAATGTTAACCAATGCTGGTATTGGACTACCTACGGATCTATGGCTTCCCATTTCAGGAAACCAAAAACCCGTCATTTCGGATCAATTGGTAGCCGGCATGAAATATAAGAGTCAATCAAAATTTGAAGCGAGTTTAGAAGGCTATTATAAAATAATGAACAATGTAATTGATTATAAAGAAAATATCCCATATATCAAGGCGATATACAACTGGGATGAGTCAGTCGAATCTGGCATTGGTACCTCAAAGGGCGTTGAAATGTTCTTTAAATATAACCATAATGTATATAATGGCTGGGTTTCTTATACTTTGTCCAAAACCGACAGGAAATTCCCAGCAATAAATAATGGAAACAAATATCCCTTTAAATATGACCGGACACATTCAATTCATATTGTAGTAAACCGGGAATTTGCCCATGAAAGGGATATATCTTTGTCCTGGACTTTTTCATCAGGTAATTACTATACTTTGCCTTTTCAGCGTTATTATGATATTAGTCATGATAAATTTGATCTTATTAGCCCGATGTTCAATAGCCAACCGATTCAATATATTGAACAAAAAAATAATTTTCGGGCCCCGGCTTATCATCGCTTGGATATAAATTATTCGAAAGAACGAGAAACAAAAAGTGGGTTGGTAACTTGGAATTTTGGGGCATATAACGTTTATGCGAAAAAGAACCCTTTTTATTTTTATTTTGATGATGAAGAACTCGTGCAGATAAGTTTATTAATGTTTATACCATATATAAATTTTTCTTATACTTTTTAAGTGATGAA
>CAZKIR010000626.1:0-1430 GCA_964552835.1 uncultured Bacteroidales bacterium | reverse complement strand
TATTTTTGTATTGTTTTTAGTGTTTTTCATGGTAGGCTGTGAGAAAGTAATCGATTTAGAGAAACAAGAAGTTGATCGGCAACTGGTAATTAATAGCGTGATAACCAATGAGGAGGAAGTGATAGCACATGTGCACCAAACCATACCCTATCAGGAAGAGGATAGCATAGATGTTTTTAAAGATATTCCTGGGGTATCAATTTCATTGTATAAAAACCAGCAATTTATTGATACTTTTAATTATAAGAAAAGACAATATGCTAAAATATATTATTATTCCCTTGATTCGTTATTTCCTAGCGTGGGCAATGAATACTCGATTACTGCTTGTAAAAAAGGATACGAACCTGTAAGGGCCACTACTTTTATTCCTTACCCCTCGAAATTTTCTGATATGAAATGTAATATAATTGGAGCACCAGATGATAGATATCATGAATTCAAGTTCACCATTCATGATCCAAAAAAAACAAATTTTTATTATATCAATGTAAGAAGCAGATCAATTGATCAACCTTATAGATATAGAAACGTGCAATTTACATACTCTGAAGATCCGGCCATTGAACGCCACGATGGGGATTACAATACAGATTTGTTTTTTTTTACAGATGAACTATTCAATGGACAAGATTATGAAATAACCTTTAAGGCAAGGGGATATAATCTTGATAGCGGGAAAGTTGTGCTTGAACTTTGGACGCTTTCTAAAGATTTTTATTATTATTTCCAGTCCCTCGAAGATTATAACCATACCTTGTTAAATTCTATATCCTTTGAACCCTTGAAAGTCTATAACAACATTACCGGGGGAACCGGAATATTTGCCGGGTATAGTATATTCCGAGATACCATAAAATATTCATTCCATGAAAAAACTAATATTGTTCCTATTAATCATTAATCTGCATGTTCTACATGCCCAAGTTGAAGAAAAAGGAATTCCTTTTTCATTTAAATCAGGTATACACTTGGGTTTTAATAATGCTGTTTACTCGTTTTCCCCGGATACTGCCCTTTATAAAAAAAGCCAAGAAACAAACTACTCAAGGAATTCCCGATTTTCATTAAAATCAGCAAAAATAGGCACAATTTTACCAGTAAATCTATCAATGGAAAATGCAGGAAAATGGAAATATTTCCAAAATGGGGACAAGATTTGGTATTTGAAAATACATGTGAGAAACGCTTATGCAATTGGCTTGTATTACGATGACTATCAGGTGAACAATAATGGCCATCTATACTTGTACAATGAAAATAGGAGTGAAGTTTTGGGCGCTTTCTCGAGTAAAAACAACGATTCTTCCAAAAGCTTTGTAACAGGAGTCATTAAAGACAACACGATAATTATAGAATATCACGAGAAAGCTGGTATACTTTAAACGGGTAATAATTTAACTTTTTTGAAAGATTGAAAATTGCAACTC
>CAZKIR010000625.1:0-2302 GCA_964552835.1 uncultured Bacteroidales bacterium | reverse complement strand
CAGACATCTATTGGCATAAATAATCCAAGTCCAGCATTTCAGTGTTAGCTTGCGATTGGCTAATTTTTACTTAAAATTGGACAGCCAACCAAAACACTAAATTGGACATTTCAATTAACTAATAAAATAATTTATAAATATTTAATAGGAAAAAGAGTGTTTCTTTATTTTTTATTATTTTTGTAATGCAAACAAACAAAAACAAATAATTATGAACACCCTTTTTCCTGATGACAAAATTATTGATTTGACACCAATAGACAAAGGATATGGAATTAAAAAAATGCCCGGGGATCAGATCGCGCTCTACTTTTATGACAAGTTGCTTAAAACCACTCCAATAACCCCTCAGATTGAATTGCGGTTGTTTGTTATCGACTTGGTTTTGAGGTATAGTCTCAAGAAAAGCAGGATTGCCAAGGCATTGGGAATATCCCGGCAAAGCATAGACAATTGGCTGGATATCTATCACTTGGAAGGGTTGGCAGGCTTGAGCAATAACCCACGTGGTTTTTCAGGCAACAAGGCCAGGCAGTTAGAAACCCAACGCGAGGAACAAAGGGAAGAATTAGCAGGGGCGCAATTGCAATTTAACTTTTGTTTCGATATAGAGGGTGGCCAAAAGAAGATAGAAAAAGAAGAAACCCCCTTTTCAACAGAAAACGATTGGCAAGCAACACGTTATGCAGGGGTATTTATTTATCAGATAGCCTTGGTATCTGTATGGGACTGGTTCAGGTTGATCATCGGTTATTTCGGCAACCAATATAAATTGTTCCAGGCGTTTTTGTTAATGGTGGCCCGGGACATAGGATCGATAGAACAAATAAAAAATGTGGTTCAACATGAGGCAGGCCTTATATTAGGCCTAAATCAATTTCCATCCAGGGGTAAGATGTGGGAATTGTTTTACCAGGTCTTTGACCAAAGAATATCAAAACAGTTGCTGAAAGATTTTTTCCGCTACCAGGTATTGAACGGGATAGTAAACTTATGGCTCTGGTTTATAGATGGGCACCGCCTGTCCTACACGGGAAAACATAAAACGCACCATACCTACAACACCCAGCGGCGTATGCCAGAACCCGGGCGGACCAACATGGTTGTATGCGACATGCGCGGCAATATAGTTGATTTTGAAATACAAGACGGAAAAGGCGACCTAAAGTCTTTTGTTGTAGGGCTTAACAAAAGATGGGAAGGGCAACTCTACGAATCCCCGGTCAAGGTATTTGACCGGGAGGGCGATGGAAAAGGTTTCTTTTCCAAGATGGTACTTGCTCAAAATTCATTTGTGACCTGGGAGAAAAATGCAGATGACAAAAAACTAAAAGCACTGCCTGCTGATAAATTCCATATTAGCCTGGAGGTAAATGGTACCGGGTATGGTGTTTTCGAGGAAGAAAAATATTATACCTTTGAATATGATACCGTCCCGGAAGGCATCCCGGAAAAAAAACATAAATTCACCCTAAGGAGGGTTTATTTATGGAATAAATCCAACGGGCACAGGACCTGTGGCTTAGCTTATGACCATGACAATAAATTAAGTACAGCTGATTGTGCCTATGCTATATTGAACAGATGGGGCGCCTCGGAAAATACTTTCAAACACGCCCAGGCCCGCCACCCTTATAATTACCAGCCTGGATACCGCATTACCGAAAGTGAACAACAAACAATTGCCAACCCATTGGTGAAAGAAACGAAAAAATTGATAAAAAACTTAAAGGCTCAAACAAACAAGTTGTATAAAAAGTTGGCTGACAGCAAAGAAAGTCTTAATATAGATGGTACGCCAAGAAAAAACAGTTTAAGGGAAAGCATAAAAAATAAGATAACCGAAAAAGAAACAGAACTGGCAGAAGCCCGGCAAGCATTAAAAGATATACCTGAAAGAGTGGATTTGTCTTCAATAAAAAATGGCAAGGCCTTCAAAAGCATCGACAATGAAGGAAAGAACCTATTCGATTTTGTTACAAGCGCGGCCTGGAACGCCAGGAACAAAATCATTGATATGCTTGGACCTTATTATCAAAACAAAAACGAGATTGTGGATTTGTTTTACGCGATCACGAACTGCCAGGGATGGATCAAGTCCACTAAAAATGCCGTGACAGTTCGTGTCGAACCATTACAACAGGCAGGGCGTAGGGCTGCACAAAAACAATTATGTAAAAAACTCACGGCCATGGGCGCACAAACCCCATCAGGCAAATTTTTGGTCGTAGAGGTGGGTGAATCCCCTTTCAATAATGTCCAAAAAAAATAGACTTTTTATATGTTTTTGTAGATATCTGTA
>CAZKIR010000624.1:0-2310 GCA_964552835.1 uncultured Bacteroidales bacterium | reverse complement strand
CAATTAATCCCATTGAAACTTAAATGTAAATTTTATTTCCTTACAAGCACTTAGCACAATGGTTTCTTTGTTAGCTTGGATAGCAATTATTATTTCTGCAATTGGCTTGTTCGGTATGGCAGAAATAGTAGTCTATAAAAAGATAAAGGAGATTGGTATAAGAAAGGTTAATGGGGCAAAAGCACATGAAGTTTTGGTGCTTATTAATCAGCAATTCGTAATATGGATTATTTTTTCATTTATCCTTGCCAGTCCCATGGCGTGGATCGCAATGAATAACTGGCTTAAAAATTTCGCCTACCGAACCGAGTTGAGCTGGTGGGTATTTGCTGCAGCCGGAGTTATCACTTTGGCAATCGCCCTGTTTACCGTAAGCTGGCAAAGCTGGCGGGCGGCGAGGAGGAACCCCGTCGAAGCATTGCGGTACGAGTGAATGGAAAAATTAATGATCAAGATGTTTTATGACGAATAATTTTATTGTTTCGGCAGATATGAGGGATTTTTCAGTCAATTCTCTGGTAAAAAAGGCGACATCCATGTCCCCGGGATACCTTCCTACTTCAATAAATGAATTAAGGATCGAAGATGGTTCTATCAAATCATCAATAGCCAAATCCAACATGTTCTTAATTTCATTTAACAAGAAAATTAAATCCTGTGTTTTACGTAATTTTCAACCGTTTATAAGCAAGAGGGCTTTTAGGTATTTTTCTGAGGCTGTTTGGCATAAAAAACAAATGGTATGGAACACGGGATTTTTATCTTGCATGCCCCACCTGGCAAAATGTAAATCCCCATTGGCAAAAATATCCAAGTCACTATCGGCAGCGAAAGATTCATTGGCATAGGAACCAAAAAGATATATTTTCTTGGGATCCAATTGCTCTATAATTTTGTTCTTTATATTTTTTATTTGTTCTTTAGAAATCATGTTAGTCAAGATAAACATAACAATTAATCACAAAAATAACAATAAAATCTTAAAAATTATGAGACGATTTTGGCGTTTTTATTTCCTGAGGGTCATCCTGGTACTGGTTGTTTTACAACTTGGTTTTTTTGCCTGGTTGCAGTACCGTAACCACAAACCCGAGGCACAAGCTGACGAGGTGCAAGTTTACGAGGGTCATTCCGTGAAATTCCTGCCTTTGCGCAATGATAGTGACAAGGACAAAGACGAACTGGCCCTGCATGAGATTGGCAAACCCCTTCGCGGGACTTTGACCCGACAAGACAATGTCCTTGAATACCAGGCGAAATATGGTTTTTCTGGCGTGGACAGTTTCTTGTATACCGTTACCGATGGAAAGAAAGAATCTGAGAAACAATACATCAAGGTCTTGGTGGAAGAAAACTTACCCCCCATGGTCCATAAGGATGTGATGCAAATGTACCCGGGCCGGGAAATTACCTTGCCCGTGTTAGCGAATGACGAGGATAGGGAAGGGGATTCAATTTTTATCGAGGAATTTACCCAACCACTTCATGGCCAGATAACCCGGAAAGACAATAAGTTCGTGTACAAGCATGATCATAGTTCGGCAAAGATGGACAGTTTTTATTACGTGCTGAGCGATGGCAACCGCTTGTCTGAAAACGCGAGCGTGATTATAAAAATCGTGGGCAAGGACAATCCTTGTTACCCTTGGTTGTCAATGGATGTAGGGAACCCCGGCGTGCCTGGAAAATGGGTGTGCACGGGTGGGGGCTATACCTTGTCCGCTTCTGGTTTGGATATCTGGAACGAGAATGACCAATGCCATTTTGCCTATCAGCAAGCTAAAGGTGACTGCCAGGTGCTTGCGCGGGCTGAAAGCCTGGAAAATACCCACCAATGGGCGAAAACTGGCGTGATGATCCGGGAATCCATGAGCGCGGGTTCAAAGAATGCCTTCATGTTGCTTTCCTCGGGTAATGGTACCGTTTTTCAACATCGCCCGGAAGAAGGCAATAGCAGCGAATCGGTGCATGGCAGCCGGGAAGCGAAAGCACCTTATTGGTTGAAACTTGTACGCGTGGGCGATGTGTTCACGGGATACCATTCTCCTGATGGTAAAAATTGGAGCGAAGTGGGCAGCGTCACGATCGAGATGCCCGCGGAAGTGTTTATTGGACTGGCAGGTACAAGCCACGTGAACGAAACGTTATGCCAATCAGTGTTTTCCGGGGTAAAGGTGAATTTGTAGTGTTAGGACAAGGCTGTGCCTTGTCCTTTATATACTTGCAGGTTTTACCTGAATTTTTTGTAAGGCACAGCCTTTTTTGATAATCCAGGCGAGGCACAGCCTCGCCTGAACATTTGTTTTTTTT
>CAZKIR010000623.1:0-2315 GCA_964552835.1 uncultured Bacteroidales bacterium | reverse complement strand
GGCCGTGCCCATTCTTTCCATCGTTTCTGTCACGAGCGTTTTTAACTCGGGATTGCTTATTATCGTGTCTTTTCCACCTGTCTCGAGATATACCATATAATAAAATTAATGTTTGTATATTACCATTTGATATTTTTTTCAATATACCCTATCAAGCTATCGGCCATCACGGCCTGTTCTTTAACCCGCGGGTGCCCGGGGGTATCCTTGTAAGGGAAAAAGATAGTATGCATCTTGGGATCGGCAAAACGATCCACGGCATTTTCGATATATCCTGGCCAGGGCGAGCCTTCCCGGGTAGCATCCATGCTGCCCAGGGCACAAATCACGTGGGCCCCGGGGTATACCATACGGATTTTATTTATGAAATTGTAGTACGAGTTAATGATAAAAGCCGGGCTGGGCTTCTCCCTGCCAAACCGGTTTTCATACTCGGGCTTTCCCGGGCGCTCCACTAACCAGGAATCATTCTGTAACAAGTTGACCACCACGATATCCGGGGGGTCTTTCGTGAAATCCCAGGTACTGATCGGGTCCATCGGGTCTAACCGGTACCATAACTCGGGCATGATCTGTGGAAACCAGCTAATGATGATACCAATCCCACTGCGCGCGGTGCAATAATACCTGGCGTTAAAATGCCTTGCCACGCAGGCCGCGTATGTCTCGTAATTATTCGTGAAAATACTGTCCGGGCGGTCTTGCCCCGAGAAATCTTCAATACCATACCCGCAAGTAATAGAATTCCCAAAAAATTCAATCACCCGTTTTTTCCCGGGTAAAAATTTGATTTTTGCCCCAGGGTCAAGCTGAAAGCCATAAAATTTTGTCTTTCCATTCGTAAATTCGGTACGCTTGAACAATTCAAGGGTATGATCCCCCGGCGGCAAATCCCGGACCAGGTTATACCAATGTTTCAAAGTGTCCATGTACAAGATATACAAGCTATCTTCATCAATGATCACGTTATAATAATTATCACCTTTTTCATCTTCCAACAAAGCTTTCAGTGATGTGCCAGTGAACGAAATTTTCACTGACGTGCCCGGCCAAAAAAACGTGGCCTGGTCATTTTCATGAAATGCTACGCGCCCCTGGTATTGCAAACCAGCATCTCCGGGCAACACGCTTACAGGCCGTTGGCTACAGCTGGCAACAAGCAAAAAAACCAAGGCCAGCAATTGGGCGGGATGTTTGACTATTTGGTTCATTAAATGATAAATATTTGGTCCATGTTCAATAAATAAATAAATTTTTGATAGCGCCCCGCTATAATGGATAGGCTCCCAAACTTTTCTTGCCCCCCGGGGGGTATTTTATAAACTATTTCCAGGGTGGTGTTTCCGGCAAGAACCCTTCGAACTCAGCAATCAATTTCTCCTCGTATTTGCCCGAGTACTGCCCGCTAAAAAATTTATCCAGTGCCTCGTCATGGAAACGCTTCCATGAATCTTCCTCGTGCCCGGGATTAATCGGGTAAAATAACACGCCGTTTTGTTGGGCCGCTTTCATGTCGCCAGGCGCGTCACCAATCATTAAAATTTTATCATCGGGGTACTTTCCTTTGGCAGCCCAGGCCAGGTGTTCGGATTTTTTTCCATACTCCTGGCCGGCAATCACCCGCACATATTGTTCAATATCATTTTCTTTCCATTCCCGCTCCAAAGCTTCTACAGGGGTTTGTGATACCACGATGGCATCCGCTTTATCCTGTATTTTTATCAATGATTCCCGTACCATCGGGAAAGGGGGCATGCCATATACCATCTCGGTAACGGTCTCGTTTACCGCTTTCGACCATCGCAAAGCCTGATCAATAATGGGATCGTTTGCTTCCTTGGCATACTTTTCCAAGGCAGGGTTGCCAAGCTTAGATTCTTTTTCTGTCCATTTTATCAAAGATTTGATATCGGGTGCCTGAAAACCGCGCTCTTTCACTTCAGGCCGCTCGTTGATCAAGCTAAATGCCTCGATAACGGCCAAGAAACGGTTAACCCCGCGTGTTTTGGAATAGAGGTTCACGAATTCCCATACTTCACGGGCATATTTTTGCACTTTTTGCAATTCCCAATGTTGTATCAAGTTCGGGCAAAAACATTCTTTTTGTTTTATTTCCATGGTATCGAACGCACAGCCATCGGAATCGATGCCCACGAAAAATTCCCTGGTGGGCTGCAAGTCTTTTAATTCTTGTCGTGGATTTGAAGTCATAGTTTTATATTTGAAGTTAAAATTAAGCCTGAAGTTGAGGTTAAGGTTAAGGTTAAGGTTAAGGTTAAGGTTAAGGTTAAGGTTAAGATTAAGGTTAAGGTTAA
>CAZKIR010000622.1:0-2315 GCA_964552835.1 uncultured Bacteroidales bacterium | reverse complement strand
AATGGAACCGCTCACTTTTAAGCACTATTTTGAAGTAAACGGAACGGTAGAGGCTGAAAAAGATGCATTTATCAGCCCGGAAATGAACGGCCAAATTACCGCGATCCACGTGGAAGAAGGCCAGCGGGTAAGCCAGGGCCAATTGCTGGTGAGCCTGAAAACAGACGTGACCGAGAGCAATATACAAGAAGTAAAAACCAGCCTGGAACTAGCCAAGAAAATGTACGAGAAACAAAAAGACCTGTGGGAACAAAAAGTAGGTTCAGAAGTACAATACTTACAGGCCAAGAACCAGAAAGAATCGCTGGAAGCCCGGCTGAACACCCTGCGGGCACAACTCGGGATGGCACGGATTAAAGCACCTTTCACTGGCATCGTGGAAGAAATTTTCCAGAAAGAAGGGGAACTGGGCACGCCTGGCCGCCAAATCATCCAACTGGTAAACCTCGGTAAATTAAAATTAAACGCGAGCATACCTGAACCATACCTTTCCATGATAGAAAAAGGCGACACCGCGCGGGTTACTTTCCCAGCTTTTCCAGGCATGGTAAAATACTTGCCAATTGCCCGCACCGGAAAAATAATTGACCCGGCCAGCCGGACTTTTGATATCGAACTGGCCACGCGTAACCCGGGCGAGAAACTCAGGCCCAACATGTTGGCCGTAGTACGATTGAACGATTACAACAACCCCTCGGCTTTCGTGGTGCCCAGCAACGCCATATCGCAAGATTTAAAAGGGAAATTCTTGTTTACCGCCCAGGTTACAGATTCAATCACCCAGGCCAGGAAAGTATACGTGAAACCTGGTAAATCATACGGGAACCAATCGGAGATACTGGAAGGCCTTAAAACAGGCGATAAGATAGTGATTTCTGGTTATAACCTGGTATCTGGCGGATCTGATTTGAACATCAAGGAAATACGGTAAACCAAGCAAAAAAGTGTTGGAGGATAAAGATAAAACTATTGACATGAGCATAAAAGATAAGAAAGATAAAATAACCAGGGAGTTTAAACTCACCACGCTTGCCCTGGGCAACCGCAATACGGTGTTCTTGCTAACCATCTTGATCATTTTCTTTGGCATCTTTTCTTATAAACGCCTGCCTAAAGAACTGACCCCCGAGGTAGTGATCCCTACCATCCTGGTGCAAACGGTGTACCCGGGCAACCCGCCAATAGATATAGAGAACTTGATAACCAGGCCCCTGGAAAAAGAAATCGAAACCGTGAAAGGCATCAAGGAACTACGTTCCACTTCCTCGCAGGATTATTCTTTAATTTTCGTGGAATTTAATACCAACGTGGAAATCGACAACGCCTTGCAAGACGTGAAAGATGCGGTAGACAACGCGCAGCGTGAATTGCCAAACGACCTGTTGCAGGACCCAATGGTAATGGATATTGATTTTTCCGAGTTCCCGATCCTGAACATAAACCTCTCGGGCGAGTATAGCGTGGAAAAACTTAACGAATACGCGGAATACCTGGAAGACAATATAGAGCAGGTTTACGAGGTATCGAAAGTGGAAATCAAGGGGGAAAACGACAAAGAAGTGCATATTGACGTGGACTTGCGCCAGATGGAAGCCTACGAGCTTACCTTTAATGACATTGAATACGCCGTTTCGGCCGAGAATATTTCCATGTCGGGCGGTGAGTTAAAGCTTGGGAAAACACGCCGGTCCATCCGTACCATCGGGGAATTTGAAAACATGGACGAAATCCGGAACGTGATCGTCAAGGAAGAAAATGGAAAAGTGGTTTACTTGCGCGACCTGGCAGATGTTTACATGGGCCATGCCGATCCATCAAGTTTCGCACGCTTGGATAAGCAACCCGTGGTATCCGTGCAAGTAATTAAAAAAAGCGGTGAAAACCTTCTTTCGGCCACCGACCAGGTATTTGATATCCTTGACGAGGCGCGGGAAGAAGGGAACCTGCCGGAAGAACTCAGCGTGAGCCTTACCAACGACCAGTCTGACATGATCCGTAAACAACTTTCTAACCTGGAAAACAGCATGATCATGGGGGTCATTTTCGTGGTACTGGTGCTGTTCTATTTCCTGGGCACCCGCAACGCCCTTTTCGTGGGCCTGGCCATTCCCATGTCCATGTTCTTGTCCTTTAGTATCCTTAGCGTGATGGAAATGCGGATGAACATGATCGTCTTGTTTTCCTTGATCCTGGCCCTAGGGCTATTGGTGGACAATGCCATCGTGGTGGTAGAAAATATTCACCGCTTTTTAGACCGCGGATACAAACCCTTGCGCGCGGCCCGCGAGGCCGTGGGCGAAATTGCCGTGCCAATC
>CAZKIR010000621.1:0-2318 GCA_964552835.1 uncultured Bacteroidales bacterium | reverse complement strand
TGAAGGGCACGTGCTTTCGAATGGCCTTTTAACAGCTTGTTATAAAATTTTGTCATCAGGCTGGCACTTGATTTATCTTCAACCGACCACAAGGTAATAATCAAGCTTGGGCAACCGGCCATGAAAAAACCCCTGGCCAGGCTTATGATGCCCTCGCCGTCCTCGATCTTGCCAAAACCCGTTTTGCAAGCACTAAGCACGGCAAGGGAAGCATTTATGTCCATGTTAAAAAGCTCGTAGGTATTCAACAAGCCATCTTCTTGCAAAGTGGTGTCTATGGTAAAGGCCAATTTAGAAAACATGGGCTGCTTTTCATCGATAATGGTGTGCATGGCGAGATGAAGAATGTCATAACCAGTTGATTCTTCCTTGAACTTTTCTTCAGTGGCATGTTCGTCCAGGTAAGTTTTGCTTTTTATTTGTTTGGCGATGTTCTCGATTTCAATTTTTGCCCCTGGTATAGGCACGAGGAACTCCCTTTGCCCCCGTATGGCAATAATTTCGGGGTCATTAATAGAACCCACGTTATCGTATGTAGGGGCAAATGCCAATAACTTGTTTTTCTTTTTTTTCTCGGGATAAAGGTATTTCTTGAACAAGAGGTTCACGGAATAGCTATAGCTAATAGCATGTTTTTTTATAAGATAATCCATGTCCGTGAAACCTTTAGCGCCCTTTTCGCGCACCAGGATTTCAAAAGGGAGGTAAGCCAGTTCACCGTGGGGGACAATAATAAGGTGTTTTTCTAATGGGGCTCCCCGCAAAGGCCTTACAAGTATATTGTATAAATCGTGGGCCGTTCGTGAAAAGCTTTCCAGGTTATTGCCAAATTGCTGTAACTTATCGTGATCCAACTCATCGCGCAATGCAATTAGCTTCTCGTGCAAACGGTCTTTACCGTCAAGGGAAAATATCTGGTAGTCATTTTTCGAAATATGAAAAGCATAAAAAAGGGTGTCTTCCATGTAATATTCTATCAGGCTGGTATGCCTGTCCATTTCCTTTTGGATTTCCTCCACGCCTAACCTCGAAAAATTATATTTAAGATCATGGTACTCGGGATAATTTTCCTCAAGGTGTTCTATCAAGCCCTCTTTCTCGCTATTAAGAGAGAAAAGCTTTATCCGCCAATCTTCTATTTGGCTTATATCGGGTTGTTCTTTTTCCTTTTCTTTTTTTATCAATTCCTCGTAACTGGAAATATTGTAAAACAAATCTCTTTCCTCGTTCAACAAGGATGATGGTATATTACTGATTTTTTTCGCGTAATTCTGGTTAATGTTGGAAATCAGTAAAAAACTTTTTGATTTCTCTGATGCCCTAAATGCTTCTTTCGCGTATTCTTCACGTGAGGTAATCTTGTATAGCAAGTAGCTGGTTTGTAACATTATGCTGTAAATTTCCTTCTCCCGTTTGCCGGCCAGGAGCTTATCTTCGCGGTATTGGTAGTGTACGCGCGTATAATCCAGAATTTCTTCAGCAACCTGAAGAGTGTTTAAAGTCATAACCAAATATCTCGTTTCCCTGGAATGCTTGTAATAAGCCCTTAATATCCTGGCTTTTTGTTTTAAACGTGCATAGGTTTCGGCATGCTCGTTTACCTGGTATAAACCGGGGTTTTCCGCGTAAGAACTCTTGGAAAAACCCGGTACAATTGACTTGATGGCATCCTGGATGGCTTTTAAGGCCATTTCGAATTTCCCCTTTTGATGGTAAAATTCCGCTTTTAGAGCGTAAAATTGCGAGAGATCTTTCTTTATATTATGCCTGCTTTCCTGGAATATTGTTTCCAATGTATTCAATTTTTTCTTGGCAAGTTCTGCTTCCCCGCATTTCAGGCACATTCCAGCCCAATCAAGATATAGGAGTGTTCTGGATTGATGGTTTATCTTTTTCCTGTTTATTTCTTTATCTGCCAGGTGATAATAATGATTGGATTTTTCATGATCCCCCATCATGGAATATACCCAGGCTATGTTACCATAGTAATTGTCCAGGGGCTTTAACGGGTTTTTCCTGGCCATTTTCAAGGCCTTGAAAAAATAATCCAGGGCTACATCATATTTTCCCAGCCCTTCTGCATAGGCAAGGGCAATGTTATTCAAGACCAATATCTTATCTACCACCTCATCTTCTTTCAAAATATTATAGGCATATAAATACGTATCAATACTTTTGTTGTATTCTTCGAGGCTATACAAGATGCTGGCCTTTAAAAAATAAATGTTCTTAAATAAGCTATACCTGATCTTGGTATTGTCTATATTGATTTTTTCAAGTCTCTTCAATATACTTAAACCTTTCGTATAATCTCCTGC
>CAZKIR010000620.1:0-2322 GCA_964552835.1 uncultured Bacteroidales bacterium | reverse complement strand
AGACGACCGGTGCCGGTATTCTGACCCGGACCTGCATGGCAATAGATGAAAAAAATGACCTGTATTTTACCACCCATTTATCAACCGGGGGCGGCGGTAGTTCTAAACCTTCAGGCCTGATGCGCATAAAATCGGGTAGTACCGAATTCGATGCGTCCTACTTCTGGGACCTAACAGAAGCAACTGGTGGAAAACGGGCCGAAGCATTTCATTACATTGGTAATGGAAAGGCGTTTATTACTGCTGGATACGCGGAATTAATTGACCCCGACAATGTCATGTCGTCAATCCTCGACCCGGTATATAAATGGTGGTACATGGATATGGACAACAAAACAGTTAAAGAATTGCCGCTGCCTTTTACAAAAGGGTTCAACACCAACTGGGTGTTACCATATAACGGAAACTACCTGCTTCCTGTTGGCAACAATGACGAAACAGGCATTTACGAATACTCGTTATCTGAAAATGAGGTTATTAATACAATACCCACGAACGGATTACCCATTTGTTTACATAAAATAGATGCAGAATGAAGAAATTAACAACAAAAGACCTTGTTTTCGCTAGCATTATCCTGGTGATTGACATTATATTAACAGGTCCCTTGCTGGCAACCCTCGGGATGGTTTTCATGTCCATAGGGTTGCAGGTTGGGATAGCTTCAGCATTGGTTAGTGGTATATTGTACAGCATTTTGCTCAGGCGGGTACCTGTTCCAGGTGTTCTCAGTACGGTAAGTATTATCAGAGGTATCATGTCTGGCTTTATTGTCCCGGGGTTCTGGCCACTTTTCCCGGTAGTTGCGCTAACCGGGATTATTCCTGATCTAATCATGTATGCAGGGAAACTGAACCCTTCTGAAAAAAAAATTAATCTCATTATTATTACTATTAACCGTGCGCTCACCACCCCACTTATGGTGCCACTTCTTTTGTTTACCGGTTTGCTCGATCTGGCAAAATCGCCAAAAATGCCCGTGGTTGGGGATTATTCACTATTGTCCATCTACATTGGGCTTGCAATCGTTTCAATCTTTGTTGAAGCATTGCTCGGTTTTGCAGGTGCCCTTGCCGGAAATAAGATCGCTGATAAACTGATAAAAGCAGGCGTGGAATAAATGCAAAACGGTTTTTATATACCAGCTTCTTTTCTGGAGAAACTACATCCACTGACAAAACTATTGTTTTTGCTCTTTATCATCATTTCCATGGTTATTTTCAATGACCTTATCCCGGTAATTTTTACCGCTTGTTTAGTTATTTTATGGATGCTTGGTGGCAATCAATTTAAAAAGCTATCCTTATTCCTGCTGTTCTTCTTCACAATTGCCCTGCTTGTAATTACAATACTTTTTTTTCTGACAGATGGCGGTATAAACACTGAACTGGGGATAATTTCTTTTATTAAGATGTTTTCTCATATTTTTTGTGGGTTGTCTATCGCTTTAAGTACATCACCCCGGAAAATTGCTTCATTAATGCATGCAGTAAAAGCCCCAAAGCATTTTATGTTCGTGTTCACACTCACCTTGAGGTTTTTGCCGGTTATCATCAAAGAATACAACTCCATAAGAAATGCATTAAAGTTGAGGGGGCAGAACGTTATAAAATTGTTGTTCCTGCGCCCGGGGTTCATCATTTTCCCGATCATCCTAAGGGCTGTGAAACTCTCCGATGAACTTGCCTTATCCGCTGAAACGAGGGGGTTTAGTGTTCATGAACTGAAATTCCCTATTGAACCGGTCGGTTTTTCATACAGGGACACCCTCGTGTTTTCAGGAATAGGGGTAGCTTTAACAGTACTAATCCTGCAGGAACAGGGGGTGCTGCTATGATTCTGTTTAACAAATATAGCTTTAGATACAACGCCCACAGGGAATGGGCATTAGAGGGACTGGATCTGGAAATAGAAACAGGCAGCTTCTCGGTAATAGCCGGAAAGAGCGGAAGCGGGAAATCGACATTGTTAAAAGCCATCGCGGGAATAATCCCAAACTATACAAAGGGAATAACAAAAGGGTGTAATTCCACCATGGGAATGGACGTGGCAAAAAATTCATTAAGTGCTATAACAAAAAAGGTTGGAATTTTATTTCAAAATGCTGATGCACAGTTTTTTAATCTTTCAGTTGAAGATGAAATCTGTTTTGGCATGTTAAACAGGGGTTGGGACAAACAAAAAATATCTGCCCGTTTGCAGGAAATGTTACATTTTTTTTATTTGTCAGAAGTCAGGCACCTTCCCTGCCAGGCACTAAGCGAAGGCCAAAAACAAAAAACTGTACTGGCATCCATTATGGCTGTAAATCCTACCCTTTTA
>CAZKIR010000619.1:0-2322 GCA_964552835.1 uncultured Bacteroidales bacterium | reverse complement strand
ATGTCGTTAGAACAATACACCTATAACAACCAGGGGCGTGATTTTGAGAAAGAAGCCATCCAGAACCTGAAATTGGCCAAACCGTATTTTGACAAAGCCATCGAGCTGAACCCTGATGAACTGGATGCATATGAGAACCTGAATACCATCAATGTTTTATTGAACAACCTGGAGGGGATCGTGGCCGAGGACGTGCCACAGACCCTTCACGAGGCACCTGATACGGTGGTGAACGTGGGCAGGCCTTTTCTTTTTGTCAAAAACCTTACCATCGATTATCCCGAACAAGACAAAGGCAAGTTGCGCAAAGGCCAAACCGCCCAGCTTAAATTCACGGTAGAAAACCTGGGGAATGCCCCAGGTGAAAACCTGACCGTGGTATTGTTGCAACCGGTTATTATCCCTGGCCTGGAATTTAAATCCAACTTGCCCATCGAGGAAATCGGGCCGGGCGAAAACAAGGAGGTGACCGTGCCCCTTCATTACCGGCCCAACGAGGTGTCTAGCTCGGCCATCGAGAAAATTGACCAGGCCGGGAACAAGTTGCGCGTCTTCGTACGCGAGCCTAACGGCTATAATGCCGACCTTACCGAGTTTAGCTTGAACCTGACCGGCGACACGGGCCTGGGCGACGAGCGAATTACCATTGCCGATACCGAGGACATAGATTTTACCCCCACCCCGGTGCCCGAGAATTACCTGCTTATCGTGGGGATAGACCACTACCTGCACTGGCCGGGCCTGTACAACGCCGTGCGCGATGCTAAGGCCGTACGAGACATCCTCTTGCAGAAATACTGGTTTGAACCGGAAAACATGTACGAGCTATACGACCAGGACGCTACCCACGAGAACATCCGTAACGCCTTGATCAAGATAAAAAACGAGCTGGATCCCATTGATAACCTGGTGGTTTATTACGCGGGCCATGGCGATTACGACCCCGAGTTCGACGAGGGCGCCTGGATACCCCATGATGCCCAAGAAGGACAAGAAACCGAGTATATCCCGAACGTGGTGCTGATAAAATACTTGCAAAAATTGGAAACCCGCCATACTTTCCTGATGGCCGACGCGTGTTTTAGTGGCTCACTTTTCGTGGATGATGACGAGATGCGCTACAAGCCCGGCAATGACGAGATCAAGTCGCGTTGGGCATTCTCCTCGGGCAATATGGAATACGTGGCCGACGGGACCAAGGGCGAACACAGCCCCTTTGCCCGAAACTTGCTGGAATGTTTTTCGGAAAACAACCGGGAAAAATTAACCGTTACCGATGTGATCGGGTATGTTAAGTTTAAAGTGAAGACCAGGTTTTCACAGACCCCTGTCGGTAAACCCTTGGATTTAGATGATAACCAGGGCGGGGAATATGTTTTTTATTTGAAATAAGTGAAAAGACCGTGGATATGAAGAAATATGTATGCTGTTTTTTAATTTTTATTGGCATGGCCGGGGCTTTCGCCCAAAATTATTACCTGATTACAGATCATGGAACGGTTTCATGGGCTAATTCATCAGGTTCCATCGAACCGGGCACCTTGTTAAAGCCTGATGATAAAATAGCTTTTCAAACAGCGGCAAGTTACGCCGTGGTAGTTGACGAGGGTTTGTCGCGATATTTTTTACGTTTGCCGTCCAATCCGGGACCTGGTCCCTGGCAATACACCGTGTCGCAAGTCCTAAGCCTATGCCAGGAAAAGTCGGCTCAACGGGGGTTCGTGAAGGTCGAGCGCTCCGTGCAAAACCTCGGCGATTATTTTGGCAACCGGTTCACCGTGATCGGCGATTCGCTCGCCGTGCGCCTTGATCCATCAAAATACCCCATGAACAATAACACTTTCCTGGTTTTTTACTATCCCGTGGAGGGGGATTACCATGCCTCGAAAAAGATCGGCTTTAACAACCAGTTGCTTATCCTGGAAAAGGAAAAATTAATGCACAGCAAAGGGCACCGGATTCATGGTAATTGGATAGAAAACATCGAGGTATATTGGTATAATTACAAGGAGAAAAGCTCGGTGAAGATTACCGAAATGGAACTGTATTTTATGCCAGAAGCTGCTATAAAAGCTGAAATGGAGGCTTTGCGGGATGTGATGGAAAAAATTGGCAAAGCACCTTCCGGGTTTTCATCTTATGCCAAGGATTATTTTTCGGACGTGTATGGCCAGGCCGACCCGTTGGACTTGAACCGGCTCGCGGGGTTTTGATCGGGAATTCAGGGGTTATGGTTGAGTAAAAATATGATTGTAATCTTGTCATCCCTTTGTGCTTAAATATCTTGAATTATTCAGGTTGTAACCATTCATTTCAATTTCA
>CAZKIR010000618.1:0-2346 GCA_964552835.1 uncultured Bacteroidales bacterium | reverse complement strand
CTTGGCGCCTTAGCGCCTTCGCGAGAGAAAAAGACCTCACGCGGAGCGTGCCTGTATGGCGAGGCAGGACACGAAACAGCAAAGGATAAGTGCCCGCTATTTTTTATAAGTATAGCTTCACTTACCTAAACGTGAGTAAAAAGAGTGATTGGAGAAAGTTATTCCATCTTGCCCTTGTCTTCTTCTTCCTTTTTCTGTTTTTCTTCTTCGGCACGGACCGTGTCTACACGTGCTTTTAACTCGTCAAGGGCTATGTTGAGGTTTTTTATTTGCTCATCTTTTTGCCGTAAGCTTTTGTTTTTTTTCAGTATGGCTGATAGGGACAGAAGGTAACTGGCTAAAGCGCCCACGGCAAATGAAATTAACAAAATAACGGCCATAGAACTTTCAATTTCTTTGATCCATAATGAAATGGTCACTGGATCAGCATTTTGAACGGCGAATAGCACTAGCAATATGGCGGCGATTAGCCCGATAATAAATGATTTTTGCATGGCATATAGGTTTTTAAGGTTTTCTGCTAATGTAAGGAATTAAAAGCTATATTTGTTCAGTTGAAAGTAAAAAAAAATTGAAGAATATTTTTAATCAGGGATTAAACATTTGTTAATTTCTTGTTGTATAATTTTATATATTATAACCATTTAGTATAAACTTGAAACAATAATAATAAAGACAGAGATATAAATTGTGTTATCTTTTATTAATTTGAAGAAACAAATTGGGATAAATTTCATAAAAGATGATAATGCATACTTTTCATATTAACCCTGGTTACTTGGAAATAGAATACAAAGGGCCTATTTTCGCGGACGAGATTATCCGTTTCTGGGACCATCTCCATGTTGATCAGCGTTTACCCATGCAGCTCAGGGTTTTGACCGATGCGAGCCAGGCAGAATATCAAATCCAACCAAATGACTTTCAAATTATCCTGGAAACTATGAGGGAACATCTCAAAGCCTATGATTGGCTAAAAGCGGCTTTTATTCAAACCAAACCCAAAGAAACCGCTTTTTCTATATACTTGGAAAATAATGCTTTTATTGAAAATTATATCCATGCCGTGTTTACAGATCGTGAAGCGGCCATGAAATGGCTTTTTGAATGAGCCGGGTGGTTAGCCCTTGGACTGCTGGGTTAATAAGTATCCTTTAACGGTTTTAAAAGCCGCTAACTCAATATAATTTATCGAACAGATTAGTAATAGTAATGTAAAAGATTATTCGGGTATTTCCCCAGAGGTTTTTCGTGGAAATCCTGCAATATCGCCCAGAATATCTTATTTTTGCAGTTCAAAAAAAATTATCGCGAAACATGGAAGATATAAAGCGTTCAAAAGTAAAAGATTTATTACAGTCAGGCCAATACGACACGATGGTCAACGTGAAAGGCTGGGTACGTACGAAAAGGGGAAATAAAAACGTGGCCTTTATTGCCTTGAACGATGGGAGTACCATCCACAACATCCAAATCGTGGTAGACGTGCCCGGGTTTGAAGAAGAAATGCTCAAGAAAATCATGACCGGTGCCTCTGTTAGCGTGAACGGAAAACTCGTGCAATCAATGGGCAAGGGGCAAAACGTGGAAATCCAGGCCAAGGAAATTCACTTGTACGGGACCGTGCCCGAGGATTATCCCATGCAAAAGAAAGGGCATACAATGGAATTTTTACGGCAAAAAGCCCACTTGCGTTTTCGTACAAATACTTTTGGTGCCGTGTTCAGGATACGTCATGCCATGGCCTACGGTATACACAAGTATTTTAATGATAACGGGTTTTATTACTTGCACACGCCCATAATCACGGGTTCTGACTGCGAAGGCGCCGGCGAAATGTTCCGGGTTACAACTTTAAATGCCATACAACCCCCGCTGGATGAAAAAGGGATGGTAGATTACACGTGGGATTTTTTTGGTAAGGAGACCAACCTTACCGTGTCCGGACAACTTGAAGGGGAACTGGGGGCATTGGCCCTGGGCGAGATTTATACCTTCGGGCCTACTTTCAGAGCCGAGAATTCCAACACCCCAAGGCACGTTGCCGAGTTTTGGATGATCGAACCCGAGATGGCTTTCTGGGACATTCATGATGACCAGGACCTGGCAGAGGATTTTTTAAAATACCTTATCCGTTACGCGCTTGATCATTGCAGGGATGACCTGGAATTCCTGAACAATATGTATGACAAGGAATTGATTGACCGCTTGAATTTTATCATAGAAAATAAATTTACCCGTGTTACCTATACAGAGGCGATTGACGTTTTGGAAAAATCAGGCGAGAAATTTGAATTTCCCGTGTCCTGGGGCAGTGACTTACAAGCCGAACACGAACGTTACCTG
>CAZKIR010000617.1:408-2348 GCA_964552835.1 uncultured Bacteroidales bacterium | reverse complement strand
GTCTGTTGCATGAAGGCTTATCCAAAATTCTTTGTCATAGGTTTGTGCCAGTTCATATTCCCAATTTCCAATACTCCGTCCATAACTATTTTCATCAAAAGCAAAAAGGGCATCCATGGCGTCTTCGTCTTCAACCAGGGCGTTCAGGTACAAGGCCGTGTCACCGTCTTCAAAATCGTATTGGTCGCCCCCCTTGTCCCACAAGCGCGGGTGCCATTCTACAATGGAAGGGCCAAATACTTTTATCCCGGAAAGGCCTGCCTCATCAAGCTTTTGTCTCATTAATCTGGTGCATAAAGCTACCGAGTCGGGATGGCGCCGTTGTGTTCCGCTATCCGTAAACCCATGCCCTGTGTTAATCTTGTTCCCGGTAGAAACAGCGGTAAGCGGGATACCCTGATCCACTAATTTTTTTGCCAATTCTGCATAAATGCTGCATACAGCCGGGATTGATAAAGATTCATAGGTGGCCAACAATTCTATGTGATCAAGCCCTTCTTCTACACACCAGTTTGTGAGGTTTGCCATCTGTGAGGTCATGGTCAGGGATTCAATATCGTCAATCATGTCGGCAGTCCACATGTAATCTCCTGCCTGGTTAACAAATATTGACGTGCCCCAGTAGGCAAGGCTGTTGAATTTTGATTCGCGAATAGCGGCCCTTACGTCCTGTTCATCAAAACTGCCAACATTCTCATTAAATCCAATAGCCCTTAATTGATGCGAACGTTCGGGGTTTACCGTTATGGTAATGCTGTCATTCCGCGACATGGCCAGTTGGCTGAGAAAGAAAAAACTTAATATAATGCTGTAAAAAATCTTCATAATCTTTGTTTTTTGGTATTAAAAAATTAGAATAGGTTGTAAAATTAGGTAATTATCATCGCGAGCAGATGAAAGAAACATCCCTTTTATGTATATTTGTTTCAAATGCGTTTTTTGAAACTCTTGAAACACATCATTTTTCCATTCATGATAAGGGTTTGTATACCATCCTTGTTTGTTGAAAATAATAAATCAATGTATTTTTGAACATATTTCGTTATACATAGTGCCACAAAAATAACATGCGAATGAAATATTTTTTACTACCCCGGTTTATTTTTGTAGGGATCGCGCTAACATTTCTTTCTTGCCAGGGCGGTAAGAAGCTGGGAAATGATGCCCCCGGGGCAATAACATCTTTTTCTTTTAACAAGCCTGACTCATCTTGGAAAACGTTTCAATATGACAAAAGCGTGAAATGTGAATGGGAAAAAAATGCCGGCAGGAACGGGACAGGTTGTATTGTCATATCAGGCAATACATTACATGCCAAGTGGGAAAGAAAATTTTTCGTTGAAACCGGCCATGACTATAAAATCACCGCTTATGCTAAAGGAGAAGGGAAAGCCCTGGCCTACCTTTCAATTAATGATAAGTATAGCTCCAACATGGTCCGTGGCAGTTTTGACTGGACCCTGCTTAGCCTGGAATATACACCTGAGAAAGACGGGATGGTTACCGTGAATTGCAATTTTGGTTACCGTTCGGGCCAAACGATTTATGACGGGACTGTTTGGTTTGATGATCTAAAAATTGAAAGAATTGATTAGCTGCCTAATAGATATTTCATCAATCGGGTCCCTCGTGATTTTCATCGGCCAAAAACATTCCAATATTTGATATAGCTACCGTATTGTTCGCGCCTGTTATCTTCAATTTAACCATGCTACAGGAAACAGGCGGGGCAAACCTCACTATTCTTTTATATCCTATGGTAGTGCCGGTGTAGATTTTCTCCCAGTTTGCTTGCCCGGTTCTGGTAAATAATTCAAACGAGCTAATTCTTTGGCCAAACCTAATGGGTTCCTGGATTAATAAACGGTTAAAGGTTCTTTGCCCGTCAAATTCCATCATTATGTCAACCGGTAAGCGGTGACTTTCAGGTGCCCAATATG
>CAZKIR010000617.1:0-398 GCA_964552835.1 uncultured Bacteroidales bacterium | reverse complement strand
GATCATTCACGTGGCTGGCCGGAAACCGCCCGTTTCCCCGGGTGTTCATTATGCTGCACGTGCCCTGCCGTGCCAGGTTTTGATCAAAGGTTTTATCGATGATTTTTTTGAACCCATGAAGCGAACGGGCATCCCTCTCGTGGATCAACCCGCGCTTATCCGGCGGTATATTTATCAACAAAAGGGCGTTGCGGCCAACAGATTTATAATAAATATCCACCAGTTCGCGGGGGGATTTTACCAAAGAATCTTCTTGCCGGTGATAAAACCAGCCAGGCCTGATTGATACATCGCATTGCCCTGTTATCCATGCTTTTCCATCCGGATCGCCCGTGTTCAGGTAATCCCTGTTAGAAGCTCCAATAACCAAGCTGTCGGGGTTAATTGTCGACCAAAAT
>CAZKIR010000616.1:0-2354 GCA_964552835.1 uncultured Bacteroidales bacterium | reverse complement strand
GAAAAAATTATCTTGTTTGGCCATTCAAAAAAGGATAAATTATTTCAGCGGCAAAATTATAAAATAAATCCATCATTGCATGGTATTTTGATCAGGATGAAGATAATCATACAAAATATTTGCTTTCTTGGCCCCTATTAGCCCGGACAATTCATCCAGCGATGCTTGTTTTACCTTTTCAATGGATTTATAACGGGAAATAAGTTGTTCAGTACTTTTAGTGCCAATTCCATTAATCGATGTCAATTCGCTGGATATCATTGATTTTTCCCTTTTATTACGATGGAAGGCCAGGCCAAACCGATGGGCTTCGTCACGTGCCCGTTGGATTAGTTTCAGGGCCGGGCTATTTTTATCAATATACAAGGGAACAGGATCACCGGGAAAATAAATTTCTTCTAACTTCTTGGCAATACCTATAATAGTAATTTTTGTATAAAGGCCAAGTTTTTTAAGGCTGCTCACGGCAGAACTAAGCTGGCCCTTGCCGCCGTCAACAATTACCAATTGCGGAAGGTCCAGGTTTTCGTCCAACAGGCGGCTATACCGTCGATAAACAATCTCTTCCATGGAAGCATAATCATTGGGGCCATCCACGGTTTTAACATGAAATTTCCGATATTCTTTCTTGCTGGGCATACCGTCGCGAAAAACAACGCAGGAAGCCACGGGATGTGAACCTTGAATGTTAGAGTTATCAAAACATTCAATGTGCCTGGGCAATTCACCCATCCGCAAATCTTCTTTTACCATCTGCAAAATTTTATCGCCCCGGTTTTTCTTGTCGGATTGCTCGAGCCGTTTATCCTTTTCTAACATGAAATACTGGGCATTACGGCGAGACAAATCCACGAGTTTTTTCTTATCCCCTCTTTGCGGCACGTGCACCCTAATATCTTCTAATTCATGATGGATGTCAAATGGCAGGTAAATATCCTTTGCCCGGCTGTTCACTTTTTCCCGAATATCGACGATAGCCATTGCCAGTAGTTCTTCAGGGCTTTCATCAAGTTTTTTGGTCATTTCCACGGTTCGCGACTGCACGATAGCCCCGTTCATCAACTTCAAGTAATTCACGAAAGCATCTTTATCACGCTCCACGAAAGAAAACACGTCTACATTATTAATCGAAGGGTTCACCACGGTAGATTTGCTTTGGTATTTAGATAATACGTCAATTTTTTCTTTAACAACTTGCGCGTCCTCGAAACAGAAATTATCCGCGTAATCCTTCATCAAAGACTTCAAATAAGAGATTACTTCTGCTATGTTACCTTTTAAAATAGAACGTATATGGTCTATTGATCTTTCGTATTCCTCTTGCGCCTGAAAGCCTTCACAAGGTCCTTTACAGTTCCCTATGTGGTATTCCAGGCACACTTTAAATTTTCCGGCCTTAATGTTATTTTCAGATAAATGATAGTTGCAGGTACGCAAGGGATAAAGTTTCCGGATAAGTTCCAAGATAACCCGTACCGTGTTCATGGAGGTATAGGGCCCGTAATAAGAACTCCCGTCCTGCAAGTGCTCGCGGGTATGAAAAACCCTTGGAAAAGGCCCATTGGTCACGCGAATCCATGGGAATGTTTTATCATCTTTTAGTTGAACATTATATTTTGGTTTATACTTTTTAACTAAATTATTCTCTAAAAGCAATGCTTCGGATTCAGTGTTCACGATAATATAATCGAGAGAAACAATATTATTGACTAAAATACGGATCTTTGCATTCTCGTGCCTCGTTTTTTGAAAATACGAGTTTACACGTTTTTTCAAGCTTTTGGCTTTTCCAATATAAATAATCTTTTCCCATTTATCAAAAAACTGGTACACACCAGGTTTATCCGGCAAATGTCTGAGTTTTTGTTGAAAATGATCAGGCAAAACCATATTTTATAAAGAAATAAATTCGAATTTATCCACGTCAAACAACCCCTTGTCCCCAAGTTTTAAACTGGGAATAACAAGCAGGCTCATGAAAGAAAGGGTCATAACAGGTGATTTAAGCTTACATTGCCTATCAGCACAAGCCTGCAAAATTTTATTATACAATTTATCGACTTCAACCGCGGTCTTGTCAGATATTAACCCGGCGATAGGTAAAGGCAATTCGCTTACAATGCTTTTGTCAACGAAAGTTATACCACCTTTCAGGTCCATAAGGCGGTTCACTGCTTTTTCAATATCCTCGTCGCTTACCCCCACGCAAATAATATTGTGGCTATCATGCGCGATAGTTGTGGCCAAGGCACCGGTTTTTAACCCAAAACCTTTAATGAAACCAACGCTTGGTTTTTGTTTCTGGTACCGGTTTATAACAACCAATTTTAGAATATCTTTTTCCGGGTCACTTT
>CAZKIR010000615.1:0-2356 GCA_964552835.1 uncultured Bacteroidales bacterium | reverse complement strand
ACTCTAACTATTCTTGTCCCCGTAGCCTTGGCAAAGAGGGAAACCTCAACCTTATCCTCAACCTTATCCTTATCCTTATCCCTATCCCTATGTCGTGTAAATCGAGTTAAACTGAACGTATTCCTCGGTTAGGTCGGTGCCCCACCCGGTAGCCTCGGCATCGCCCATGCCAAGATCCAGGGTCACGCGTATTTGGGTAGCGCGCATTTTCTTTTTTAGTTGGGACAAGTTCACGTTCATGGGCTGGCCCTTGTTCACGAGCTGTATCACGTCCTTGGTGCCCACGTACAAGCTAATGTTTCCTGGGTCGAACTGGACCCCAGCCCTACCGGCGGCGGCAATAATACGGCCCCAGTTGGGATCGCGGCCATACATGGCTGTCTTTACCAGGGAAGAATCGGCCACCGTACGGATAATCTTCCGGGCACTTTCCACGTCGGCGGCATTGATAATTTTATACTCGATTGACTTGGTCACCCCTTCCCCGTCCGAAACAATAAGTTTGGCCAGGTGCAGGCACAATTTCTCGAGTTTTAACTTAAAATGCTGGTAACTCTCGTCTTCCGCGCTCACGATTTTCTGGTTCCCGGCCATGCCGTTGCAAAGGATAATGGCCATGTCATTGGTCGAGGTATCACCGTCCACGGAAATCATGTTAAATGACTTGTCAACCGCCTCACTAAATGCTTTTTGCAGAAGTTGTTGATCGATAGACACGTCGCAAACGATATAGGCCAACATGGTGCCCATGTCGGGGTGTATCATCCCGGAACCCTTTGCGATGCCGGCCATGTTAATTTTTTTCTCTTTAATATTAAAAGTTTGGTACCCTTCTTTTGAAAAGGTATCCGTGGTAAGGATCGCGTTGGCGGCAAGCGATCCGGCCATTTTGCGCTTGGTCAGCTTGGGAACGCTTTTCTTTATCCCTTCCACGATTTTCTGGGTAGGAAATTCCCGCCCGATAATGCCGGTAGAACCGATGAGCACGTGTTCCTTGGGTATGTTTAGTTCTTTTGCCGCGGTTTCGGCCATCAGCTCGGCACCTTGCCTGCCTTGTTCGCCGGTACAGGCATTGGCATTCCCTGAATTGACCACGATGGCTTGGGCTTTCTTGCCTTCCAGGTGTTTTTTGTTGACCTTGATACATTCGGCCACTACCACGTTGCGGGTAAAAGTGGCCGCCACCTCGGCCGGTACTTCAGAATATATTATGGCCAGGTCGCGCCGCATGGATTTGATGCCCACGTGCGCCCCCCAGCATTTAAAACCTTTTACACTTGTTATATTATTAATCATATGTTATTATTTATCGGTTCTTTTTAAGGGGCCAGGGGCGGTGTCATCAAGCCCAGGGTTTCGTCCATTCCACGGGCCAGGTTCATATTTTGCACGGCTTGCCCGGCAGCCCCTTTCACGAGGTTATCAATTACCGATACCATGACCACCCTGTTGGTGCGTTCGTCAAAATCAACAAATAGCTTGCAAAAATTCGAACCCCTCACTTCTTTTATGGCCGGGGGTGTATCTACTACTTGTACAAAAGGTTTGTCTTTATAAAAAGCGGCCAGGCAATCCTTGTATTTTTCCCGGGATTTCTTGCTCGCGGGCACCGCGTAAGCGGTTGTCAAAATACCACGGTCCACGGGCAGCAAATGCGGTGTAAAGAGCACGTTAGCAGTCCCTTCCCCGTAATGGCCCAATATGAATTGTATTTCCGGGGTATGCCGGTGCGAAAATAGCCCGTAGGCTTTAAAATTATCATTCGCGTTGGGAAAATGGGTATTTTCCTTTGCCTTAGCACCGGCGCCTGTCATGCCACTTTTCGAATCAAAGATCAGGCTGTTGGCATCTACCAGTTTTTCTTTGACCAAGGGTGCCATGGCCAGTATACAGGAGGTGGGGTAACAACCAGGATTGGCTATCAGTTGGGCTTTTTTAATATCTTCAGCAAATAGCTCGGGCAAACCAAAAACGGCATCCTGTATAGCTTCCGGGATTACATGGTCTTTCCCGTACCATTGTTTATACACCTGGGCACCCGGCAAACGAAAATCACCCGAGAGGTCAATAACGGTATACTTATCGTAGCCATGTTCTTTCACGAAATCCATGGAAACGCCATGGGGCAATGCCAGGAATACTATGTCCACGGGTGTGTTTTTCAAATCTTTAATGGATTGTAATTCATCGTCCACGATACCCCTTAAACTAGGGTGTATCTCAGAAAATTTCTTCCCCGTGTAACTTTCCGAGGTAATAATCTCGATCGAAACGCCGGGATGGCCGGATAAGATCCGTGCGAGTTCCAATCCTGTATAGCCCGTTGCCCCGATAATCCCTGCTTTTATTTTTTGCA
>CAZKIR010000614.1:0-2362 GCA_964552835.1 uncultured Bacteroidales bacterium | reverse complement strand
TATTCATGCAAGCCACCTCTGCCTTTTAGTTGATGAGAAGATCCCGGATCAAGCTCTGCATTGGTTATCATAGCTTCCAGGGCTTTTTCGTAATCTATTCCTTTTAAGCCTTTTACAAAAGCATCGGCAATCAGAACATCGCTGTTGCTGCCACCCTGGGTCCGTCCGGTATAGTTTCCACTTCTGGCATCGGGCATATAGCCTTCCTGCTCGTAGATATCAAGCATGGCATTGATAATATCAGTTTGCCTTTCGGGGCAAAGTAAGATAAATAGTGGATGAGTGGTTCTATAGGTGTCCCAAATGGCATAAAAATCATCGTAGTAAGGCTGGTGCGAATGCCAAAGTGGGTTTTCGCCTGTTCTGTTGGTAGGTTGTAATAAACTGCGATATAATCCGGAATAAAAAATGATTTTTAAATCTTCGTTTGGAGTATCAACTTCAATTCTTGTCAGGTATTCATTCCATTTTTTAACAGAGGCAGAATAAACCTCATTAAAGTTCCAGTGAGGTATTTCATTTTTAACATTTTCACGTGCTTTCAAGCGACCAAGAAAAGAGATACCAACTTTTAACTGAATGGGCTGGCTATCTTCTGAATTGAATTCAAACCAGGCTCCTACATTTTCACCTGAATCGAATTGTATTTTTTGACCTGGCATAAGCTGTTCATTTTTCCAGGTACCATAAGCTTTCGCTGGCGTATCAAAAACGATAGAGAAGAAAACAGTATATGCATTTCCGGTATTCCAACCCCTCCGCACTCTTGTATAACCTTCAATTAATGTGTCGTTCACTATTTCTATCTCACAGCCAACCAATTCCTGTTCTTCTGTGCAGCCATCGCACCATGCGGTGGATAAAAAACTGCCGGCGTCGACCAGTATTTTTGCTTCTCCCGAGGCTGGGAAAGTATAATGGTGAAAGCCAACGCTGTGTGATGATGTCAGTTTTGCATTAATCGCATATTTAGAAAGCTTAACAGAATAAAGCCCGACCTTTGCCAGTTCGTTTTCTCTTACCGACGATCGGTCGTGCAGGTTAACATCTCTGGTAACAGGAGTAACCAATACATTTCCATATTTTGGGCCACCCCCGGTACCGCTTACATGCGTATGACTGAATCCTTTTATCTCCCCTTCAGGCATATACCCCGAGTTGCTTGTTAAATCGCCACAATCAGGCCCAAGGCCTACCATCCCAAAAGGAAGTGTTGCACCTGGAAATACGTTTCCTTCTCCAACGGTGCCTATAAAAGGATCAACATAATCAGCTGGTAACTCTTTGGTTTGTGCCAGGGTTACCAACTGAATTGCAATTATCATGATAGTTAGGGTTAGTTTCTTCATAATGAACTTAATTATATTCAACTGATTTATTTTCTGCTTAATCATTTAATTTTAATACTTAAAACGTCTGCTAATTTATATTTTATGCTGAATTTCATCAAGTTTTCAGTCTGATCAACAGTGTATTCATCAACCATCAATTTCTTACCATTTACAAATACAGAATTAACTTTTTTCATACCGGCAATCTCAAAATTCCAGGTGCGCTCTTTAAGCATATTTTTGTAAGTGCCCTGTGCCGGATGGACAATAACTGAGAGTTCGTCATTTTTTCTTAACGCCTCAATCATTGTAGTTGCGTATTCCCCATGGGTATATGCATTTGTATTTCCGTCATCTTCATAAAGTTCAAACTTTGCTGATGAATTTACATATACTTTTATGGTTAACTCATCATCAGGTGTTTCATCAACAAACCTTTTTGTTTTACCCAAAACCAAAATGGAATTGTCCTTAATAAACACGGGGATTTTAGTTAAAGGTGCATCTACAATATGTAACGATCCGCCCTGATACACCTGATTGTTCCAAAAGTCATACCAATGTGCCCCTCCCTCCAGTTCCGGCAAATACACTTCTCTTTTTGTTTGGTTGCTTTCCAAAACCGGTGCTACTAAGAGGTCTCCAAACATGTACTCATAGTCCCTGTCAATTACTTCATGATCATTAAACAACATGAATAATGGTTTTATAAGTTGTTCGCCTGTACTTGCTGTTTTGTAGGCATACGAATATAAATATGGAATTAACTTATAACGAAGATGCAGGTATCTTGAAGTAATATCAAGCGTTTGTTCATCAAATGCAAAAGGTTCGCAAGATTGTCCTTCTCCACTATGAGGGCGCAGGGAAGGCGAAAATACGCCAAATTGAAACCATCGCGTATATAGCTCAGGTGTTGTTACTCCCGGACCGCCTTTGTACTCCGTCCATGGAACCGTTATGGTATCCCAGGCATTTGTAAATCCGCCAATGTCCGATGAATAGTGAGGCATTCCTGACATAGCACAGCC
>CAZKIR010000613.1:1011-2378 GCA_964552835.1 uncultured Bacteroidales bacterium | reverse complement strand
CGCGCTTTATGAATCCGATGAGCGCGGGGAGTCCCTGGAGAAGCGGATGGCTGAAAAGGAAAAAGGCTTTACCCCGCTTCACGCCCTGGCCCTGATGCTTTTCATGGTGCTCTACCCCCCGTGCCTGGCCACTGCCATCGCAGTAAAAATTCAAGCGGGTTCAACGCGGTGGATGCTGTTTTCCGTGGGCTATGCCATGGTGCTCGGCCTGACCGTGGCGGTACTGGTATTTTCCGCAGGTCGGGCTCTGGGGCTGTCGGGCCTGCAGGCCATGATTGCGTTCTACGGGCTGGCGCTCGGGCTTACGGTATTGACTGGATTCATCGGAAATTCGTCTAAACACATTTAACTAATTAGAAAAAGGAGGAAGTAAAATGCTGAAGAAGAAACTGATTATTGTCGGCGTTTTCATGCTGGTCGCCATTTTCCCGGCACAGGTGCTGGCGCACACACCGCTGTGCTCTTGCTATGAAGGAGGTGACAGCACCGTGATCTGTGAAGGTGGCTTCTCCGATGGCTCATCCGCCGCCGGTGTCAAGGTACGCGTTGTCGATAAAGACGGGCAGGTATTGATCGAAGGCAAAATGGATGAGTTCAGCGAATTTATATTTGATAAGCCCGATGGCCCTTATAAGGTCATCTTTGACGCCGGCCCGGGCCATGACGTCAAGATCAAGGGAGAAGATATTTCCGAGTGAATTGTATCCGAAGGTAAAAGCCAAAAAAATAGAAAAGGAGACGTATCAATGAAAAAAACAATTATTGGATTCGCCGCACTCATGATCATGTTCATGGCAGTGCCCGCAATGGCCCATTTTCAGATGATCTATACCCCTGAATCAGCCCTGGAAAAAGCAGAGGAGATTGACCTTCATCTGGTTTTCACCCACCCGTTCGAAGCCGGGCACACCATGGATATGGCAAAACCCGAGGAATTTTTCGTGGTGCGAAAAGGGCGGAAAAAGGATCTGCTTGACACGCTGAAACCGATTAACTGGGAAAGCCTTACCAACAGCGGGGATGCCTACGAGACCTCCTATAACCTGCGGGGCATGGGGGACAATGTGTTCAGCCTGATACCCTCGCCTTACTATGAGGCGGAGGAAGAGGGTTACATTCAGCAGATTACCAAGATGGTTGTCAACACCGCCGGGTTCCCAACGGACTGGGACCGCGAGATCGGGCTTCCGACAGAGATCGTTCCTCTGGACAAGCCCTACGGCCTCTGGACCGGCAACGTCTTCCGCGGCGTTGTGAAAAGCAATGGAAAGCCGGTGCCCAACGCAGAGATCGAGGTGGAGTACCTCAACCACCAGCCCCTGTCTGTTCATCATGCTTTTGCCAAAAAAGCCGAAGTCGAGGCGCCC
>CAZKIR010000613.1:0-1001 GCA_964552835.1 uncultured Bacteroidales bacterium | reverse complement strand
CATGACGATCAAGGCCAACGTCAACGGCGAGTTCACATTCGGTATTCCCAGGGCCGGCTGGTGGGGATTTTGCGCCCTGGGCGCGGGGCCTGAAGATACGTACAAGGGCAAAGAACTTTCTCAGGATGCAGTGATCTGGGTGCAGGCCCGAGATATGGAATAAAACGCAAGAGGTTAAGAAAAAAGGTGCTGCCCGGAAGCCTTCGGGCAGCATCAAGTACTTTGAATACAGGTGCATCCGAAGGCACCGGGAGAACGGGAAATGATAGAAACCATTATTCTGATTTTGATTGTCGTCGTTGCTGTCTGGTATCTGTTTCGTCGCTTTACGCTCGCTCTCAGGGCCAAAAATCCCTCCTGTGGCTGCGGCTCGTGCGAAAGCTGCCCGGCAGCGCCCAAAGACAAACCAGGCGACCGGGAAACGGACATCTGAGTATCGGGCAGCAAATATGAAATGAATCTAAAAAATTCGGGAAATAACCCCTGGTTCAGAAAATAAAAAAATTGGCAACAAAAACCATTCACAAAAACCATTCTAAAACAAGGAGAAAAAAATTATGGCAAAGAAATTGTTGGCAACGATCTTGGGTGTATGCTGGCTTGCAGTTGGCTTGAGCGTATCGGCGTTTGCAGAGGATTTATCCAATTATGAATTGACCCGGAAAGTTAAAAAACTCAAGGAGCGCCAGGGGTCAGGCAACTTTGCATCCCCATGGATGGACCGGCTGGAGGTGAGCGGGCTGCTTGAGACTGAGGCAGTTTACGAAAGCATTGATTACAATGATCCGGCCGTGGAGGATGAAGACGCCAGCGATGTGGTGCTGGCCACCATGGAACTGGGCGTAGATGCTGTTATAAACGATTATCTCAGCGGTCACGTCCTTTTTTTATGGGAAGAGGACGACACCGAGCCGGTTGACCTGGACGAGGGATTTATCACCCTGACCGGCGGCGCAAACCGGCCTGCCTATATGAGCGCGGGCAAAATGTATGTGCCTTTC
>CAZKIR010000612.1:0-2384 GCA_964552835.1 uncultured Bacteroidales bacterium | reverse complement strand
GGCGACAAGCTCAGGTTACATCTCGGGATTGTAGGTTATGACTTCGGTGAAACAGTTGCCTATTGGATAGGAAATAAAGATATCTCCTGGCACCACAGGTTTGATATGGCGTATGAAACAGTGGGCTTCCTTTCGCTTTATCCGGATGGAAAAAAATACTTTTGTCGATCACAACATAGTCGAGTACCGCAAAGAAATACATTTTTATCACAATGTAAAATTGGTGGTAATCGAGTTGAAATTCCTAATTATCGATATCTATTTAATTACTACTACCAAGATGAAATAAACAACTTTTATAATTTTTTATATCCCGCGTGGTCAAGTGATTGGTATAGCGAATATATTAATTATTGATTTATTATGAGAAATGCTTTTTTGTTCATTTATTCTTTATTTGTTTTTACAGGCAATTTAGCCAATGCCCAGGATGCCTTGAACCAACCTTATTTTGATAGTTTGAGGCAAGTAATGTCGCGGGACTCCAACGTGAGAAAGATAAAATTCATTCAAACCCGGTATTTGAACCGGAATATCGAATCACAGCGTTTGTTCGTGAAGTACGAGGATGACACCACCAACTGGTACTGGCAGGTTGGGAAAAGTTTCGTGTATTATAAAAATGGGCAATTGTCTGATTTTGATAAAGTTGATATAGAAACAAAAAGCTTAACTGATACTTCATATTTTTATAATAAAGCTGGAGAACCTCTAGAGATTATTATATATAAGAATATTTCACATGAGCGAAAAGTAGGTGTTAGAATATTATTTGAATTCAAGTATTTTTTCAACATAAATAAATTTTGTGTGAAATGGCCTTACCAATTTATTTCTATTTTATACAATGAAGGGAAAGTTTATTCAAAACATCCTTATACTCTTTCTAAAGAACTTGAATATGTCCTTGATGGAAAAGTAATAGCATACGACGAAAACGGGGCTGTATGCAAGGTAGAAAAATATGATATGGGTAAGTTAATTGAAGAAGAATGATTTATAGCACCCCCGCTGCCGCAAGTTTGTAACTTGTGGCTTTTCTGATTAAATTTATGCAAAGATATTTTTATAAAAAGTATCGGGCATTACATAAAAGAAAAAGTATCAGTTTTAGCAGGTTGAAAAGGCCATAAGCTGCAAATTTTGGATTGCTGCCGGTAATGGATAAACCACAAGTCGCAGAATCGCGGTAGTGGGGGGAGGAATTTTAATATGTTATTTGTACAGCCAACACGTATGATCAGTAAATATGCTCACTTCGATTATCGAAAAAAGTGACAAGTTCAATAATATTATCTTTGATTTGATAGACTAACGAAGTCTGGGGCCCGATAACACAGCGTCTCAGGATTTTTTGTTTATCGGAAGGAGGGCAAAGGCGTTTTTGTGTTTTTAGTTTTTCAATAAGGCTTTCAACTTTGGCTTCAAAGTCTTCGGCTTCTTTAATAGTCCATCTATCAAGAATCTGGCTTAATGTTTTCAGGTATGTTTCTTCGGCTAAAGGAGACCAGCAAATGAGATATTCTTTCATTTTCTACCGAGTAATTTATCCACTTTCCGTTTTACTTCTTCATGCGGTATCCCTTTACCGTTTTCAAGTTGCTGCAAACCAATATCAATAGCTTCTTTTTCCTGGTCGGAAATCGTGTCCCACCAATCAACGTTTGTACTTTTGAGAGTGGTGAAATAAGCCTGCACTTTGCTGAGAATGCTTTCATCGTCGGTCTCAACAATTAGCTTGTGTAAATGATTTTTTATTTCGGCTGTACTTATGTTCATAAGAATACGTTTTTAAACACCGTAAGCCTGTTTGGCTTTATAATCCCTTATAAAGGCATCCATCAGGGCAAACAAATGGTTTTTGTTCTCTTAGTCAAGTAACTGGATATTTTCAATCCTTTTGACAATGCCTTTGTCTAATATAAAATTGGTATTGCCTACCAAATAATCGAGAGAGACCTCCAGTGCTTCAGCAATTTGCGAAGCCATCTCAATAGAGGGCTTTACTTCATCCCGTTCATATCTACCGATTACCGCCCCATGCACACCAATTTTTTTGCGAGTGCATCTTGCGAAATCTTTTTCTCTTTTCTGACTTCGCCAGGCCTATTTCCAAAAGTTATTGACTTAATAAATGTAGTAAAAACAACAGTTAAATCAACTTTTCAACAAAAATACAAAACATAAATGTATTAATCAAACTATAAAAACGCCCCGCCGCAAGTCTATAACATGTGGCTTTGCTGATTAAATTTATGCAAAGATATTTTTATAAAAAGTATCGGGCATTACATAAAAGAAAAAGTATCATTTTTAGCAGGTTGAAAAGGCCACGAGCTGCAAATTTTGGGTTGCTGCCGGTAGTGGATAAACCACAAGCCGCA
>CAZKIR010000611.1:0-2385 GCA_964552835.1 uncultured Bacteroidales bacterium | reverse complement strand
AGTACCTTTTTACGGGCCGTGGGGGTAAACATGATATTGGCCATGATGGGTGCGCCGGTTTGCGCGGGAAAGTTCTCGTTCCGGCCCATGTACCTGTTTTCCAGCATGCGCACCAGCGATTCCCTTACCCGCGACCAATCTTTCTTTCAAGCCGAGATTTCACGCCTTGCCAACATCTTGGAATACTACAAGAACAAGGGAATGACGTTCGTTATTCTCGACGAGATCTTGAAAGGGACGAATACCCGGGACAAGGAAATTGGCAGCCGAAAATTCCTTGAGAAAATGATCCGTATGGGCATTCCTTGCATCGTGGCCACCCATGATTTGTCATTGGGACAGGTAAAGGAAAGCCATCCCGGGAAAATTGCCGAGAAATCGTTTGAAATTCAATTTTATAACGATGATATACGTTATCCTTACAAGCTTTCAGACGGCCCTACTGAACAAATGAACGCGATCTTGTTGATGAAAAAATATGGTATCCTGGACGGGTAAAAGCAGTTTGGAATAAAAAAATTTCAACAAGCTGTTAAATGCCGGATGGATTATAAAATAAGTCTTTTATTCATACTTTAGAGGGTAAATCCACGTTCAATTAACCGGGTTGTTGATAACCTCCGCGAAGGCCATTACTTTCTTTCTTTATATTTGTAAAAATCTCTATAAAATTATGACGGCAAATTATTCTGAAGACACTATCCGTACGCTTGATTGGAAAGAGCATATACGAAAACGCCCGGGCATGTATATCGGAAAGCTGGGCGATGGCTCCAGTCCTGACGACGGTATTTATGTTTTATTGAAAGAAGTTATCGATAATTCTATCGATGAATACGCGATGGGTTTTGGAAAAAAAATCGAGGTAAAGATCGAGGGCAGGAATGTTACCGTGCGCGACCATGGAAGGGGCATTCCCTTGGGAAAAGTAATTGACGTGGTTTCCAAGATGAACACCGGGGCAAAGTATGATTCCAAGGTTTTTAAAAAATCAGTGGGCTTGAACGGTGTGGGTATCAAGGCGGTAAATGCCTTGTCATCAGATTTTCGTATCGAGAGTTTTCGTGAGGAAAAATCACGGCTCGCCGAGTTTCAGCATGGCAAACTGATCACTAACATGGAGAACGGGGCCGATGGAAAATCAAATGGTACGTTAGTAACGTTTATACCGGACGGGGAAATTTTTGGTGATTACGAGTACTTGCCAGAGTATGTTGAAACCATGTTGCGAAATTACGTCTACTTGAACGCGGGCTTAAAAATTGGTTTTAATGGCAATGAATTTTATTCCAAGAATGGTTTGCGCGATTTGCTTGACGAGAACCTTAGTTCCGAGCCGCTTTACCCTATCATACACCTCAAGGGGGAGGATATCGAGCTGGCCTTGACCCATGGCTCGCAATATGGCGACGAGTATTATAGCTTCGTGAACGGGCAGCATACTACCCAGGGGGGCACCCACTTATCAGCTTTTAAAGAGGCCGTGGTGAACACGATACGTAATTTTTATAACAAAAGTTTTGATCCTTCTGATGTCCGTACCAGTATGGTTGCTGCTATTAGCATCAAGGTGGAGGAACCCGTGTTCGAGTCTCAGACCAAAACCAAGCTAGGGTCAAAAGATATTAGCCCCGGTGGCGTGAGCGTGAGAAATTTTATTGGGGATTTCGTGAAAAACTCCCTTGACAATTACTTGCATAAACACCCCGATACGGCCGATATCCTGCTTAAGAAAATATTGGAATCTGAAAAAGAACGCAAGGCCATATCGGGCATTAAAAAGTTGGCGCGGGAGAGGAGCAAGAAAGTAAGCTTGCATAATAAGAAGTTAAGGGACTGTAAAGTTCATTACGATTCAAACCACGAGAAAAAGAGCGATACCATGATTTTTATTACCGAGGGCGACTCGGCCAGCGGATCGATTACCAAATCAAGGAACGTGGCCACGCAGGCGGTGTTTAGCTTAAAAGGAAAGCCGTTAAACTCTTATGGCCTTTCCAAGAAAGTGGTGTACGAGAACGAGGAATTTAACTTGATACAGGCCGCTTTAAATATAGAAGAAGGGATTGACAACCTGCGGTACAACCAAGTTGTTATCGCCACGGATGCCGACGTGGACGGTATGCATATCCGCTTGCTGCTCATTACTTTTTTTGTCCAGTTCTTCCCTGATCTTATCAAGCATAACCACCTGTTTATTTTACAAACCCCGCTTTTCAGGGTGCGGAACAAGAAGGAAACTTTGTATTGCTATAATGACAAGGAAAAAGAGGCCGCGATAAGAAAAACGGGAAAAAACCCTGAAATTACCCGTTTTAAGGGACTTGGCGAAATATCCCCGGACGAGTTCAAACATTTTATCGGTAAGAATATCCGCCTCGAACC
>CAZKIR010000610.1:0-2387 GCA_964552835.1 uncultured Bacteroidales bacterium | reverse complement strand
CTAAATGGTTCACTTAACAATCCCACCAGCAATAACACGCGTTTTTATATTAAACTGGGAGCTTTTGTTGGTGAAAACGGGGATTATACCATCTCGTTCACGGAAACGGACGCGGATAAATAAACGGGACAAGTATTGACAATATAAAAAGCCGTTTCGCCCTGGACAATTTTGATTGTTCAAGCGAAACGGCTTTTTTTTGCTTATGAAAAAACCATCTACTTTACTCCATGTATTCTTTCAAGATACCTTTCACGTCCTCGGGGGCCACGCGGCCATAAACCTTATCGCCTACCATCACCACGGGCGCCAAACCACACGCTCCAACACAACGAAGGCAACTTAATGAAAATTTATTGTCGTCGCTCGTATCGCCCACTTCTATCTCCAGCCGCTTTTTAAACTCGTCCAGCACTTTCTCGGCACCACGCACGTAGCAAGCCGTACCGGTACAAATAGAAATCGGGTATTGCCCTTTCGGGATCATGGTAAAATAGGAGTAGAAAGTAACTACCCCGTATACCTTGGCCACTGATACGCCCAGGCCATTAGCCACGGCTTCTTGTACCTCGGCGGGCAGGTACCCGAAGGTTTGCTGTGTTTTATGCAGCACGTTAATCAATTCCGACGGATCATTATGAAAAGATTTGCAAATCTCCTTGATCTTATCAACTTGTTCTTGTTTTAATTCCACTTTAACGCTAGACATATCGCTAAGTATTTAATGTAAATAATCAAATTAACTAATAACCACTTTCCGGCTCCTGTCAAAATACTTTGTATGTAACAGCTGATGGGCTTTCTCGCTCATCGGTTTGCCCAGGAACTCCTCGTACAATTCCTTGATATAAGGGTTCTCGTGCGATTTCCGGATGGGCTTGTTTTTATCTTCCTCGTAAATGGCTTTCTGACGGGCTTTCAAGATACTTGAATCGCCATGGTGCAGGGGCTGGCCACCGCCACCAATACACCCGCCCGGGCAGGCCATGATCTCGATGGCATGAAACTTAGATTTCCCGCCACGGATATCTTCCAGCAATTTCCTGGCATTGCCAAGCCCGTGGGCTATCCCGATTTTCAATTCCAGCCCGTCCACGTCAATGCTGGCTTTCCGTATGCTTTCCATGCCGCGTAGCTCTTCAAAATCTACCTTATCCAGTTTTTTCCCGGTTTGCAGTTCGTAAGCCGTCCGCACGGCGGCCTCGATAACACCGCCCGTGGTACCAAAAATCACGGAAGCACCGGTCGATTCGCCTAATGGCCGATCGAAATCTTCATCCGGCAAAGCATTAAACTCGATATTCATTTGCTTTACTAAACCAGCCAACTCGCGGGTAGAGATGGAATAATTCACGTCCGGGTCACCGTTAACCTTGAACTCGTCTCGCTGGCACTCGTATTTTTTGGCAAGGCAAGGCATTATCGAAACCACGACCATATTTTCCCGTTTCACGCCAATCTTTTCCGCGAAATAATTTTTGGCAACAGGGCCAAACATCTGTTGTGGTGAACGGGCCGTGGAGGGTATTTCCTTCATATCGGGAAAATGGTGCTCGAAGAAGTTGACCCATGCCGGGCAGCAAGACGTCAGGATGGGCAATTGCACGCTTTCGTCACCGTTTATATGGCGGTTCAACCTGTCCAAGAACTCTGTCCCTTCTTCCATGATAGTTAAATCAGCCGCGAAATCGGTGTCAAAAACATAGTCAAACCCTAGCTGCCTTAGCGCGGAAACCATCTTTCCCGTTACCAGCTTGCCGGGTTCCATGCCAAATTCTTCGCCCAGGGCCGCGCGAACAGCAGGGGCAGTTTGCACTACCACGGTTTTGTTGGGATCGGCCAAGGCACGCAACACGTTGTTGGTGTGGTCTACTTCCGTGAGGGCCCCCGTTGGGCACACGGCCACGCATTGCCCGCAATAAGTACATGGCGAGTGTTCCAGGTTCATCTCGAAGGCCGGGGCCACCACGGAATTAAACCCGCGATTTATAGCCGATAAGGCACCCACGGTCTGCACCTCGTTGCACATGGTCTCGCAACGGCGGCACATGATACACTTGTCCATTTCACGGATGATAGAAGGGGATGTATCTTCACGGTAAGTAGATTGTTCGCCCTTGTAATGCAACTCGCGTATTCCAAATTCTTGTGCCAGGGTTTGCAGGTCACATTTCCCGTTCTTGGCACATACCAGGCAATCAAAGGGGTGGTCTGAAAGGATCAGTTCCAACACGGTCTTGCGGGCATTTAACACGCGTACCGAGTTGGTTTTCACTTCCATGCCGTCCATTGCCTGGGTGGCGCAAGCCGGTGCCAGGCCCCTGCGGCCTTGTACTTCCACCACGCACACGCGGCAGACACCGGCCACGCAGAGGTCGTCGTGATGG
>CAZKIR010000609.1:0-2398 GCA_964552835.1 uncultured Bacteroidales bacterium | reverse complement strand
GGCAGCAAGGCCAGCCAGAAAAAAAATTCTTCCTGCCCTTCCACGATCAAGTTGGATTTTTTACTAAAAATATCTTCTTCAGGCCCTGGCCCTTCTGCTGTTTCTGCTACTGTTTTGCCAGTGTATTCTTCCGCGGGCTTGTCCAGTACGATATCGTTTACCTTCACGGGAATTTCAAAGCCATCGGCCGATTCCACGCTTACCAGCTCGTTGTTGATGATATCCCTGACAATCCCGCCCCCGGTTTCATTCAAAAACTTTACTTTATCGCCTATTTTATATGCCATGGTTTCGAGTTTTAGTTTCGGCCCTCTTTTTTTGCAAAATTACTTAAATTTGCCCACCTGAAATAATTTATTTAATAAGAACGGCCAGATGGCCCATTTAAAAAGATTGCACGAGATACAGGTTGATGATTTTGATTACCCCTTGCCGGAAGGGCGGATCGCGAAATACCCTTTGCCCGACAGGGCGGCATCGAAACTTCTCTTGTACCGGAAAGGAAAAATTTGCACCGCGGCCTTTAGGGATTTACCTGAATACTTGCCCGGGAAGGCGCTTTTATTGTACAACAATACCCGGGTGATCCATGCCCGGATGGTTTTTTACAAGGAAACCGGGGCCCGTATCGAAGTTTTTTTCCTGGAACCGGACGAACCAAGGGAGCATGCTATGAATTTTGCACGGGAAGGAAAAGTACGTTGGAAATGTACCGTGGGCAATCTGAAAAAATGGAAAGGCGCGCCCTTGCGCAAGGAAATTGAACCAGGCGGTAAGCCGGCAACGATAGTGGCCAGCTTGGTAGAAAAGCATTCAAATTACCAGTTGGTTGAGATAAGCTGGGAACCTGTCCATTTTACTTTTTCTGATATCCTGGAAACAGCCGGTTTAATTCCTATCCCGCCATATCTTGACCGGGCATCGGAAGAACAAGACAAGGAGCGGTACCAAACCGTGTATGCCAACACGGGCGGATCGGTGGCTGCCCCCACGGCTGGGCTGCATTTCACGGACGATATCCTGGAAAAGATAAAGGAAAAAAACATAGTCCAGGCCCAGCTTACCCTGCACGTGGGCGCAGGCACGTTTCAACCGGTTAAATCGGGCACTATCCTGGAACACCAGATGCATACCGAGCATTTTTCGGTTTCCATGGAAGTGCTTGAAAAAATCCTCGCGCACGAGCTTATCATCCCGGTGGGGACTACCTCTTTACGGACCCTGGAAAGCCTTTACTGGCTGGGCAAACAGTTGATAAAAGAAGGCTCCCTGCCTGGTGCCCCCCTGGTAGAACAATGGGCCCCGTACGGAAAACAGGAAAATATACCTGGCAGGGAAGCCCTATGGCATTTGATATCATACCTGAGAAAAAACAAGCTAAATAGCTTGCAAGCACGTACACGGCTCATGATCGCGCCGGGCTATGATTTTCAACTGGCACGGGGGCTTATCACGAATTTTCACCAGCCCAAAAGCACCTTGTTGTTGCTCGTGGCGGCCATGGTGGGCGGGGATTGGAAAAAAATATACCGCCACGCCCTGGACAACGGTTTCCGTTTCTTGAGTTACGGGGACAGCTCTTTGTTATTGCCGTGACGGGGGTGGTGGTGACAAGCATAGTATACGGTTGGGTTTTCGGAGCGCGTCTGTATTCACCGGGGAAAACGCTCGCGTGAGTTCATATTTTTAAAAGTACCTAAAATATTGTATGTTTTTATCTGGTATAATTGTCCATTTATTTTAATTTTCCTTTTAGGTAAAGAAATATTTATCGGCATTAATACTTTCCATTTCTTTTTTTTGTCATCATTTAAATCCCTTTGGATGACATCTTTTATGATATTTATAAAATTCTCTTTGGTAAGTAAATTAATATCGTCAATTTGTTTAAACAACTTAATTATTTGACTATATGCAACGTATAAAGGTGGGTTTAATTTAGATAGTTTTGATTTAAGAATATTAAAAAATGCGTGTGCCCTGCATGAGCTGCAGTGCACCATTCCGCATGTTCAGAATAAATCTAAAAGATGCAAATTTATTTTGAATTAAACAAATCGGAATGAGTAAATTTATTTATCCGGAGGGTTTACCCCGTTGAATATTTATTTCATACTTCCACGGGGTGAAAGTCCCCGCCAGCTGGCGGACTGTTGAGACCTTGCATTAGCATACAATTAGTTTCGCGTTTGGGCAATTATCCATGAACATGCAAGCCTGTTAGCAAGCTGCAAGCTGGTTAACCGTGAGGTCAGCAGGGAAGCCCGCCTGCCGGAAGGGCAGCGAAGCAGGACTACAAAAGCCGGTACTGACAGCCAGTCCCGGACTTTATTCGGGAAACAGGAATTACAGGTGTTAAGGACATACCTGTAAGGCGTATACGAGACTATCGGGGAAG
>CAZKIR010000608.1:1746-2402 GCA_964552835.1 uncultured Bacteroidales bacterium | reverse complement strand
TGGGGTTATCGGTATGGGTTGTCTGGGCACCTTCCGCGTACTTCTCGTCAAACATTTCTCCGTTCCACTTGATCGTGTCTTTGGCGCTCATGGTGGCCGCTTCTCGCGTGTCCACGTAAAATGTATCGAGGGGGTTTCTGCTTAGGAGCCTGCCCGATTCATTGTAAATATCGTCATAAATTATCGAATCATTGTATAATTTTACCATAAAAGGTTGAACCCTCCACCAACCAGAAGGACGTCCCCATGAAGAAATGGCAGTACCGTTGTTAGGCGGATTGCTTGAAACAGGGACCTGCCAGATCATCTCATCGCTTGGCACGGTATTGGCAATGCCCCACAAGTCGTCAAAATTGTGTTCCAAACTATAACCGCCCTCATCTATTACAAAACCGGCGTAGTAGGCCGCGCTGTCGGGGTTATAAAAGGGATTAGCCTGTGGAGTTAAAAATACTTTCGAGAGTAGTGCAGCCGCGGTTCCTTTCGTGACCCGGGCATACTCGGGGGTTCCACTGATATTCGTGGGCAAATGAGGATTGGCCAATGCCACGTCTTTGTACTTGAGGTACCTGAAAGCATACCGCAAATCTTTAAATATCTGCTCATACGTTTCTTCCGGTTCTACCTGACCAGGGTAAACCGGATCGGAAGGGCTT
>CAZKIR010000608.1:0-1736 GCA_964552835.1 uncultured Bacteroidales bacterium | reverse complement strand
CCGCTTGAAAAATTGCACGAGTTGAAAATAGTTAAAAGCCCGCATGCATTTTGCCTCGGCCGTTGCCACGGGCAATCGATCAGGATTCGGGAAAGGGGTGTTTACCACGTTGGCAATAAAATAATTCAGCTTGCTTATTTGCAAGTAGCAACCACACCAGAATTGAAAAGAAAGATCCGTACCCCTTGATATACGATGCGGGTAATCCCCGTTTTGGATTAATACTGCACCCGGGTCATCAAACGTAATCCACATCCCGCTCCTGGTATATTGAAAACCATCCAGCCAGAACAACCACAAAAAGTACCGTCCGTCTTTGGCCAGGATATCATAACATCCAACCAGGGCTGTTTCAGCCCCTTGTTCACTCCCGAATTGTATCACCGAGCTATTTCCTGTAACCGGTTTTACATCAAGATAGTCATCTTTACATGACAAGGTAATTATTACCATCATGGCAAGCAGGAGAATTGATTTATATGTTATTACCTGCCTCATCAAAAATCTTCACAAGAATAATAATTATTGTTTTTTAAAACGTAAGTGTCAAGTTTCATAAGGTTGTTTATGACAACTTGTTTTTAAATTAGATTTGTAAATTAAAATTTTATTTTTAAACTCCAAAGGATTTTGTTTAAAAATTTCAGGTTTTATTTTATACCATTTTTCTACTGCATTAAAAGGTGTTTTAACATTGAGTTCTTTTCTTAGACTTCCGTGTCTTCGATACAAGATGTAATGTACTAAAAATGTCATTAAATCGTTGTTCATTTGTTCTTTATCTTGGTATTCATTTTGTTTTATTGTTCTTGATTTTATTGTATCATTTGCTTTCTCAACCATGCCGTTTGTCTTTGGTGTTGACGGTTTGGTTAATCTGTGTTCTATATCTTTTTCTTGGCATACCTGGTCTAATTTGCTTGGCTTTTTACAATATTCTCCTTTTTTCGATTTTATGAGTTTGTTTGTAAATTACTCACTATTATTTATATAAAAAAAAGGTGTTCCCCTCGAAAAAAGCGGGGCAGTCAGTGAGGGCTTCGCCGTTCCAGTCCGTTATCTGTCAAAACATGAGTTATCCCAAAAGGAAAAAAGTCCAAACAACAGTTCATAAAATCTTCTGCATTTTCGGTTGTTTTAGCATCATATACCTTATAGAACAGTGTTCTTGTTGCCCTATCTATCGCGACAAAAAGATAGTATTTTACGCCGTTTATTTTGGGCAAATAAGTAACATCTATATGCAAATAGCCCGGCTCGTATTCCTTAAATTTCTTTGCTTTTTCCTTTTCTTCTTTAGGCTTCTTATTTATTTTTTCTTTGACAAAAACACGATAAACAGCACTACGTTTTGAGAGTGAATTTTCAGGAAAAACCGTTTCAACAATTTCGTCCAAAGCCCACCATGTTAATTGTCTAATTTGGACTAAAACAGCTTTTTGCAAGTCTGATAGCGAGTAATGTATTTTATGCGGTTTACTGCTTTTGTCTTTGAGAATTTCTCTGTTTTTCCACTTGCTTACTGTTGGTTCTGAGATGTTAAATTTTTCCGCAATTTTAGAATTTTTTAAAACACTGCCGTTTATTTCACTTCTTATGTGTATATTTGTTACGGCGTTTGAGTGATACGCTTGTTTCATTTTTGTTTATATTTAATTTTCTAACTCAGTATTTATTGGTGTCCATCTCATGAATAATTTCATAGACTTGCACAAAACTCGAGGATACCAATTATG
>CAZKIR010000607.1:0-2402 GCA_964552835.1 uncultured Bacteroidales bacterium | reverse complement strand
GCCACCGTAACGGCCTTCCACGAAAAGGTTTGCAAAATGCTCGTTCTGCCGGGGCATGCCAGCCTGTAAGTTCCAGTCCCTTTCAAACTCGATGCCCTTGTACCGCTCCACGGGGTTAAAATGCTCGTGGGCAAATTCATACAAGATGCCTGTCATAATGTTGGCCGAATCATTTAATATAAAAATCTTGTCTAGCGAAGTTTTCCAGGCAATCCCCATGTTATCATTTTGCCCATAAGGGGAAAAGGTGTTTTTGTCATAGTTGCTCAAGGCTACTTCTGCCAGCGCGTTGCTGGTTTTCCCGAGCTTTATTTCTGAGCCCAGGCTTAGCATCTGGGTTTTCCGTGGTGCCGTGAGCTGGGTAACGGGGGCATAATCACCTCTCGGGGTACCGTTCCCGGGGGCAACCCATTGGTAAACCTTGCCATTGGCCGCGCTTTTTACCAGTTGGTAGTTTCCCTGGTTTGGTCCCACGTAAGAGAAACCCACCTGATAAATGGCCTTGTCGGGATCAGTTGAGTACACGAACACCGGGGTGGGCGACAAGGCCGTGTCTGTTAACTTGTACCGTACGGCATCAGGGCTAAACCCAAGGGTATCCACGTTTTGCACGATAGCTTCGGAAAGCTTGTCCCCGGCCTGGTAGAGTGTTTCTTTGTCCCGGTCCGAGAGTTCTTGCCGCAAGGGCTGGTTTTTTTGGTCTTGTTCCGAGTACATGTTTATCCAGTATTTTCCCCTTTTGTTCTCGGCCATGTTATGGCTGTACAACATGAACCGGGCGTAATCAAAAGCCGAGTACTGGTATTCTGCCCATATTCTTTTGTCTTTGGTTACCAGTTGATTTGGGGTAAATGAGATTTCAGCCGTGTTGTAATTGATGGTATAGTCGTTGTTTTTCCCACGTTTTAATTTTTTGCCGTCCACGTACACCCCTTCAGTACCTGCCAACACGATGATGTAGCGCTCGTTGTCGGCGCCCAGGAGCTTGTATGGCCCCTGGTTGCCCTCTTCCACGGGCAATTGCATCTTGTGGTATTTCCCTTTTGAGATAGCCAGCCCGGCGGTGTTCGTGAAACTTGTTTGCCGGTTTTTATCTTTCTCAAAGGTATGGCTAAGGATTGCCCCTTTAGCTTTCTTGTTAATTTTCATGAAATGGTCAACTTGTTGTTGCAGTTCAAAATCCCCGGCCTTGATGTCCAATTGTTCATTGTAAACATTGATAAAAACCTTATCAAATTCGTGGATGTCTTGCGAATAACCTTCCGGTTGCACGGGGATGTTGTTGTCCGACACCACGGCAGCGATCTTTAGTTTATCGTTTAGTTGCCCGTTTAATTGCAGGTTCAGGTTGGAGTTCACGATGGCATCCTGTTCATTGCCAAAAGATACCCCCCTGGAAATGCTTCCCGAGGATTGCAATTGGTTTGAGGCAAAGGGGTCAAAAGAGGTTTCCTTTTGCCGGGATTGGCCTTTTTGCCAGTTATCGCCCAGGATGATTTTTTCATAATCACGGATAAAGATTTTTTTGCCGAAATGGTAAGGGAATACCTTGTACCGAAGGTAAAGTTCCTGCTTGGTTTTTAGCGCGGCAGGAGATAAAATCAACAGGGCACGGGCATGGTTTAGCTGGTACAGGCTATCGGGCAGGGACTGGTGTTTCCCGTCGGTGATGGTCATCGAGCCGGGCACGATGCTCAAAGTATCAAGGGAAAGAGTGTCCTGTAAGTATTCCAGGCTTTTTGCCCGGTGCAGGTTTGGCACTTGCGCTTGTCCCGTGCTTGCCCCTGCCATGAATAGTATGATCCACAAAAAATTCTTCACCCATTTGATGGTTTGTTTACCTAACACGTGTAAATGATAGGCTACTAGTTATAACGAGTGTTCCCACGCGTTATTGGTTAAAAGGATCAAATATAGGAAAAAAAGTATGGAGGGATAGGCTTGATTATTATTTCAGATTTTCTTTATTGTAATGTATTTTTTGGTCACACTTAAAAATTGGTTTTATCAAGCGTTGAGTAAGTGATCGCGTGAGAAAATGAAATGATGCCATCCCCTGATGGTTGATTGCTATTGGCTTCGCACACCTTCAGGATAAGTTGATAAAAAATTATTAGATATTCTCAACGCTGACAGGAGCTCCGCACGCTGTCAGAGCCTGTTCCGGGTTACCGGAATTCCCGTTGGTCAAAATAGGAAACCGAAAACAAAAGATACCGCTTTTACCAATGTAAACTACAAAGAAAAATTCCCAGCGACATTTACCCAAATTGAGCGATAACGAGCTTCAAACCTATCAAACCGCTACAAAGTTGATGCGCCTGCCTGCCGAAGGCACTTAGGCAGGGGCTGGGGTGTGAAATTTACGGAGTACTTCCATAAAAAAGTTACTGCATGTTTAT
>CAZKIR010000606.1:0-2403 GCA_964552835.1 uncultured Bacteroidales bacterium | reverse complement strand
AAGGAAAAGAGTACATGGTACAAGACGGCGATGTGATGCATTTCCGCTTTAACGTTTAGTTTTTGCATAAAAATTTGGAAATCTGGCAGGTAAATGCCATATTTGAACCCGCGTTGGGATCTGTTCAAATACAATCACTTTGAAAAGCAAGTTTTTTATATTGCCGGTACTTTTCGTGTTGTTGAGCCTGGGGTTTATCTTGGCTAAAATACAGTCCATGGCACCGGCCATAGAGGCCTCGAACCAACTAGACAGCCGGGGCGAAATATACTTTCGTTTCGTGCCCCGGCAACCAAAAGATATACGCTTGTCTTCAAAAATTGTTTCCCTTGATAAGTTCGATGAAAAATATGCTTACGCGTATGCCAACCGACAAGAATTTGCCCGCTTTCTTAACTTGAACATACCTTATGAAATATTAAAAGCCCCGGGCACGCTTTTTCAAAAACAATTAAAATCACTTACCACCGGGTTATTTTCAAGCTATCCTTCCCATGGGGATTATATACAGTTCATGGAAGAGTGTGCCAGGCAGCACCCGGCTATTTGCTCGCTCCAAACCATAGGCACAAGCGTGAAAGGCCGGAAAATTCATTGTTTGAAGATTTCAGATAAAGTAAAAATAGACGAAAATGAACCGGAAATTTTTTATTCTTCTACCATGCACGGTGACGAGCCCCTGGGCATGATATTATTAATGCGCCTGGCCGATTCTTTGCTAAATGCTTACCCCGGGAACGGGGAAATCAAATCCCTGGTCGAGGGCTTGGAAATTTGGATTAACCCCCTGGCCAACCCGGATGGGGCCTATTTTACCGGTGACGAAAGCATGGAAGGGGCCACGCGTTATAATGCTAATCACAGGGATTTAAACCGTGATTTCCCTACCCTTCACGGGGACACCTGCTGCTGGGAGGACCTTGAACCCGAGGTCCAAGCCATGGTGGAGTTCATGAAAGAAAGGGATTTTGTCCTTTCTGCCAACTTTCACGGGGGCGCGGCAGTGGTAAATTACCCATGGGACACCTGGGAAAGGCTACACCCGGATGACGAGTGGTTCCAGTACATTTCATCCCGTTACGCTGGACTTGCCCGGCAACAAGCCCTGGAGGACGGGGAAGAATACATGAAAAGGCTGTGGATGTCGAATGGCGAGGGACTCGTGTACAAGGATGTCAACGGCACGGTAAATGGCTATGCTTGGTACACGGTGACAGGAAGCCGACAGGATTTTGTTACCTATTTCTTAAGGGGGCGTGAAGTAACTATTGAACTTAGCGAAGAAAAAATCCCACCAGAAAGTGACTTGTTAAAATACTGGCGGTGGAATGCCCCTTCTTTACTTGACATGCTGGATCAGGCAAAAAACGGCTTAACCGGTTTCGTGAAAGACAGTTTGACGGGTAATGCCTTGGAAGCCAAGGTGTATATCACAAATCATGACACCGACCGTTCCGAATCTTTTGCTAACAACGAGGGATGGTATAAACGGTTCTTGTCAGCAGGAGAATGGAATGTTTCTTTTAATCACCCAGGGTATTTCACGAAAACGGTGAAAGGTGTCCAAATTCAAGAAGAAAGCCTCTATCCCCTGAATGTGTCCTTATCGCCCGAACATAAGCGATCAACCAATCTGGCTTTTTCAAATGTACAAGAAAACATTCGCGTATATCCTGGCCACAAGAACTTGCCGGTAGAATGGACTGTGGCAGAGAATACAAAAATGCAAATTTGCCTCTATGATATCACGGGCAAAAAAATAAAAACCCTGGCTGCCGGTTGGCTCCACACTGGCACGAACGAGTTCCTTTTCTCGTTGCAAAACATGAAACCTGGCCTTTATATCCTTCATTTTTCTGGAAACCGGGATTTTTTTTCAAAAAAATTCTTTATCAATTAATAAAGAATATTCATCTTTGTCCGTTAAGTTAAAAAAACAGGATATTATACATGAGAACAGTAAGGACAAGATTTTACATTGTGGCAGTTTTTCTTTTAGCGGTTACGGCAAGTTCCTTTGCTAAAAAAATCCCATCTGAAAAGCCAAAGCTTATCGTGGGCATCACGATAGATCAAATGCGGTACGACCACCTTTACCGGTATTGGAATGAATATAGCAAAGAAGGCTTCAAAAAATTGATCCATCACGGGGCGTCTTGTCAAAATGCCCGGTTTGATTACCTATACACGAATGCCCCCGCTGGATACGCGACCATAGCCACGGGCACGGCCCCAACCTATCACGGTATAATAGATTCGTATTGGTTTGAGCGGGTAGGCAGCGACATGGTGTTTTGTACCGCCGATAAAACCGTGGCCGCTGTCGGGGGATCGTTCGAAGCTGGGCAGGTATCACCAAAAAACTTGCTGGCCAGCACTTTTGCCGATGAATTAAAGATAGCC
>CAZKIR010000605.1:0-2410 GCA_964552835.1 uncultured Bacteroidales bacterium | reverse complement strand
TTCCGGCATTGATGCCATCGTATTGGCGGGTATTATGTGAATAGGTATAGCTCAAGCCCCCTTTCCAAGGCCCCTGCTTTTTCCTTACTTCCAGCTCCAAGCCCCTGGAAATGCCCCTGCCCCCGGTTTCGATTTTTGTCTTCCAGGACGCGTCCCCTATCAAGTTGGCAAACCCTTCCCGGTAGGTGGCCAGCCCGGTCATCTCCTTGTAATAAATGTTCACGCTGGTTTCCAAGGATTGCCCCATCCATTGCCCGCTCCAGCCCAGGGTGTACTGGTCGCCACGGGCAGGGTCCATGTTCCGGGTGGAGGGCACCCATACTTCATTGTTCATGATATCGCCGCTGGTAAAAAGAAGGTGGGCATTTTGGCCAGAACGCGAGTAAGTGGCACTGAGAATATGGTATGGGTTTATCTTGAAATCCAGGACAGCCCTGGGTTCTATTGAAAGGCGCCCATGGTTTTCTGTCATGTAATGCACCGCCCGGATTGCCGGGGAAAATTCAAACCCACCCGGGAGAGAAACTTTGTTATCCAGGTATATAGCGGTTTCCAGGGCAGGTATCCTTTCTTTAACAGGAAGGTTTGGAGAGTTGGACCGTGCGGTATAATTGGGCAGGTAAAGATAATAATCCGATTGCAAGCCAAATTCCATCTTCCAGGCCGGGGAAAGCTGGTATTTCCATCCCGAGCGGAGGGCGAAATCTTGCACGGAAGACTGGTACAATTGCTCGAAAAGCTGGTCTGCCAATGCTGTGTCCTGGATGCTGTACCTCGTTTTCCTTGCCAGGCGGTAACGGCTGTACGAGATGATATGGCGGGCAAACAAGCGGTCCGACACGAGTTGGTTCCACCGTGCCGAGACCAGCCAATTTCCCCAGGTATTTGAAAGCCTGGAAGTTTCTGCCGTGCCCATCCCCGACCAGTAGTTTAAATAGTCATCGCCCTGGTAGGCGTTCAGCGAGAAGCTATTTTTCAGGTTGGGTTTCCAGGTCACTTTGCCGTTCACGTCATGAAAACCATAGGAAATGATATATCCCCCGCCGTCTGAAAGAAAGCTTGCCAGGGCCAGCAAGGGGTCTGTCATGGTTTTACGGCCCGTGAGGATAAAGCTGGTGTTTTTCCCTTTCAGGGGCCCTTCTATCGTGAAGGAGGCATCAGAAAGCCCAATGCCAAGCGAAGCTTTCACCCCCGAGGTATCGCCTTCGCGCTGGGCAATATCGACCACGGAGGATAACTTGCCCCCGTGCCTGGCCGGGTAAGCGCCCTTGTATACCTCCACGTGGCTTATCATGTCGGGGTTGAACACCGAGGTAAAACCGCCCAGGTGGTTCACGTACAAGATGGGCACTTCATCAAAAAGGTACTGGTTTTGTCCCGGGTCGCCGCCCCTTACCAACAACTGGGCCGACCCCTCGCGGGCGGGTTGCAGTCCCGGCAAAAGCTGTAGCGATTTTATCACGTCGGGCTTGGCCCCGAGGGAAGGCAATGCCAGGAGTTCTTGTTTAGAAAGGGATGATGTGTTAATCTTCGGTAATGGCCGGTAATAAACAACCACCTCCTCAAGTTTTTTCCCGGGTGCCAACAATATACTTACCATGGTATCCTTGTTAACTTGGAAAGCCTTTACATTGTAGCCCACGTAAGAGCACGAGATAGTGGCACCGGGCCTTGCCGGGAGCGAAAAATACCCGTGGTTATCGCTCACCGTGCCCTTGGCCGTGCCTTTTTCTTGTATGCTGGCACCGATTAAACGCTCGCCTGTTTTGCTGTCTTTCACGAAACCGGAAATTTTTAACTGGCCATGGGCTTTTCCAAGCACGATAAAAGCAAACAGCATGCAAAACGCGAGGCAGGGCGTGAATTTTAAGGTAAAACTCTTCATTATTAAAAGCTAAGGTGTTTTATCATTCTTATTGGGATAAATAGTATCTGAAACCACCGCGCTATACCCGGCAAAAACCCCGTGGGCATTTTTAATGTTTGAATGCAGCGGGAAAGCCAAGGCAGGCCCAAGATCATACTCCGGGTACCGGCCTTGCTCGTACAAGTAATATTGTTGCATGTAGGTGTAATAATCCCGGCTCACGGCACGGAATTCAAAGACCAAGGGGTATAACTCGGTCTGCCAGATACCATCGCTGATCCAATCCATTGACCCTGTTGTATAATTTACCCGCGCGGTATATATTGTATCTTCTATTAACTGGTTGCTGAACAGCAACAAGGGGAGGCCCTCGCTTTGCAGCACCGGGTCGGTCAAGGTATGGATTTCACCTACCGATCTATAGCTACCATACTTAAAAAGGTGCAGCATGCCCTCGAAGTAAGATATATCTCCCGGCGGGTTCTTGAAGGTAAACTCGATGGCCGGGTAAGAGATGCCTTCCTCGTCACGCCCTGCCTTGTT
>CAZKIR010000604.1:1080-2415 GCA_964552835.1 uncultured Bacteroidales bacterium | reverse complement strand
TTTTTAGCCCGGCTGCTATATTCGTGCCATTGGCAAATGTTATTAAATCGTGCATGAAGGATTTAGAGGTGGCCGCGAACAAGGGCTTGGCCCCGATTTCAATAAACATTTTCATCCTGGGGCCGGGGGGGATCAAAGCCTGCAAGGAATCGATTTTTTTTTCTTCCCGTTCAATAATGGCCCTTGCCAGTTTTTCCTCGTGGATAATTTTTCCAATCTGGAGAAATTGCTTTCGTATGTCATCATAAGAGGCCGGCACTTGAAAATAATGTACTGGGATACCCAGTTTTTCTAATGTTTCGGCCACTTTTTCCTTGGTCAACGAGCTACAAAAAACGGCGCCGGGGTTAAGCAGGGCAATTTTTTCAATATTTACCTCGGTGGCCGAGGCCGCGAGTTCACTGTTATTTAAAGAAGTTGCCGGGCAATAGGATGTATGTCCCACGATACGGTTTTTAGCGCCAAGCAATAGTAATTGTTTGGTGATGGAAGGGGTCAGTGACACGATAGTGGAAGGATTGTTTCCGGCAGTATTGGTTTGTTTTTCAGGGTTTTGATGACACCCGGAAAGCAGTATTAACAGACATGTTGCCCATAAAATCCTGATCCTTTTTCGACTTTCTTTTTCACGTGTCATAGTTTGTCCTTGTTATTGTATTCTTTTATGCAAAATACCGGCTTGTTCCCTTGATCTGCCTTGCATATATGCCGGCCGTAGACTTTTGTCCATTCCCCGGGTTTCCTGTTCACGGAAAAGAGCAGAAATTTTACTTTTCAATTTCCGGACCTTTTCCCGAAGTCCGAATAAAAATGGGTATTGGCAGGTCTTCTGGCTTGCCCAACTCGTTGAGGCCTTCCCGTCCAGTTTTATCAGGACAGTGGCAAGGTGGTTTCAACGGGTTTATAGCGGGCTTACAGCTGCGGGAACAGCCCCGGATTTTCCTGAGGCCCTGGCCAGGATTACCGGGTTCCCTTTTAAGGCTTACCTTGTTGCAAGGAATTGCCACCAAGAGATGGCAAAAATAACATTTTTTCTGGATTTTATTTTATTTTTGTTTGCTATTGATTTTTCGTGTTTTCGGTTTTAAAAAAGGAATAAAATAGTTCATGTTTTGATAGCAGCGCCCTCTACTCGTATTTTTTCTGCCCGTGACCGGGGCAGCATGTAATTTTGGCAGCATAAGATGACGGTTTGCTTGCTTTTTTTTCCTGGCACGGGAATTGGTAATTTGATTATCTAAATATGTAAAAACATTAATATAAAAGAAATAAAGCATGAGTTTTTTCAAAAAAATGGAAAACATGCCCCAGGAGCAGGGGCCAAAAGTGCCCGCC
>CAZKIR010000604.1:0-1070 GCA_964552835.1 uncultured Bacteroidales bacterium | reverse complement strand
TGGTGCGGATCGCCGACGCGGCCGGGGCCGAACACGTGAAATGTTTAATCCTGGGCTCGGGCCCCGCGGGTTATACGGCCGCTATCTATGCTGCCCGTGCCAACCTGGAACCCGTGTTGTACGAGGGCATTGAACCTGGCGGGCAGTTGACCACTACCACCGACGTGGAAAATTACCCGGGCTATCCCGATGGCGTGCAAGGGCCACAGATGATGGAAGATTTTAAAAAGCAGGCTGCCCGGTTTGGCACCGATATCCGTTTTGGCCTGGCCACGGCGGTAGATCTTGCAAAATCGCCACACGAGGTGACCATTGATGACAAGAAAGTGATCATGGCAGATTCTGTCATCATCGCCACGGGTGCCACGGCCAAGTACCTGGGCCTGGAATCAGAAGACAAGTTCAAAGGTTCAGGGGTTTCTGCTTGCGCCACATGCGATGGTTTTTTTTACAAGGGCTTGACCGTGGCCGTGGTAGGCGGTGGCGACTCGGCCGCTGAAGAAGCTTTGTACCTGGCCGGGCTGGCCAAAAAAGTGTACCTGATCATCCGGAAAGACCACATGCGGGCATCCAAGATCATGCAAGAAAGGGTGTTTAGGAATACCAAGATTGACGTGCTGTTCGAGCATAATACCAAGGAAATTACCGGTGACCAGGTAGTGAAAGGGATTACCCTGGTCAAGTGCGAGGGACAGCCCAATGAGGAGGAAATGAAACTGGATATTGATGGTTTTTTCCTGGCCATTGGGCACGTGCCAAATTCCCATGTTTTTCAAGAATACCTTCAAATGGATGACGTGGGCTATATCCTAACTGAGCCAAATTCTTCCAAAACCAACGTGTCTGGTGTGTTTGCCTGTGGCGACGTGATGGACCCCGTGTACCGCCAGGCGGTAACAGCCGCCGGATCGGGCTGTAAAGCTGCCATTGACGCGGAACGCTACCTGGGCGAAAGCGGGATATTGGAATAAAAATCGCAACTTTTTGGCCTGCCCGCTGCCCTTTAAATTGCCCTAAGGGTTCACCGAAAAATTAAATCGGATTTTATGAAGGTGAAATTGTATAATTCC
>CAZKIR010000603.1:0-2417 GCA_964552835.1 uncultured Bacteroidales bacterium | reverse complement strand
ATGCTTTGCTCGTGGGTATACCGTGTACTACTTGTTCGTTAACCGAAGTACACAGTGAATTGGGATATCCTTGATAACCAAGAAAACCAGGAACAGCGCCATGATCACGGATAAACTCTTCGGCTCTTTTATCAAGTTGGAGGGTAGTTACCCCGGGCTTGATCAGTTTGGCAATTTCAGCCAAGGTTTTAGAGACCAAAAGATTATTTTCCCTTATTATTTCAATTTCTTCCGCTGTTTTATAAAAAACCATCAAAGAACGTTATATCTAATTTTTGGCGGCCTTTTCTTATATCAAAGAACCGCCTTTTCCTTTAATCCGGCCTGTTTTCATCAAACCATCGTAATGCCTCATGAGTAAATGGCTTTCAATCTGTTGCAGGGTATCCAGGATAACCCCTACCAAGATTAACAAGGATGTGCCACCATAGAATTGCGCCCACTGGGAGTTAACCCCTGACATCATGGCAAAAGCGGGCAAAATCGCTATAATTCCCAGGAAAATAGAACCAGGTAAGGTAATCCTTGACATGATAGTATCCAGGAACTCGACAGTCCTTTTCCCGGGTTTAACCCCAGGGATAAACCCGGAATTTTTCTTAATATCCTCTGCCATTTGGTTCGGGTTAATGGTAATGGCCGTGTAAAAATAAGTAAATGCGATAATCAAGATAAAAAAAGTAAAGTTATACCAAAACCCGGTATAATCCGAAAAGGCCGCTGCAAAGCCACTCAAGGATTCCGAATCAGCGAAACCAGCAACGGTTAGGGGGATAAACATTAGCGCCTGGGCAAAAATTATCGGCATTACCCCAGCGGCGTTAACTTTTAAAGGAATATATTGCCGTACGCCCCCGTATTGCTTATTTCCGACTACTCGTTTAGCATACTGTACAGGAATTTTCCTTGTACCTTGTACCAAAAGAATGGTGGCAACAAACACGAAGAATAGGATAACTATCTCGAACAAGAAAGCAACCAAACCTCCGCCCTGTTCTTCTAAACGGGAAATAAATTCAGCGAAAAGCGAGTAAGGCATGCGGGCAATAATCCCAATCATGATGATCAATGATATCCCGTTGCCTATGCCCTTATCAGTTATCCGTTCTCCAAGCCACATCACGAACATGGTACCGGTGGTAAGAATAATAACTGAGGAAATGGTAAAGAAAGCCCCTTTCAACACGAAAGCAGATTCAGGTAATTGGGCATGTAAATTCGCGAGATAAGCAGGTGACTGAAAAATCAAGATAATCACTGTAAGATAACGGGTGATTTGGTTAATTTTTCTTCTTCCGCTTTCCCCTTCTCTTTGTAACCTTTGAAAGTAAGGTACCGCGATGCCTAAAAGCTGCACCACGATAGAGGCAGAGATATAAGGCATGATGCCCAACGCGAAAACCGAGGCCCGCGAAAAGGCACCTCCTGAAAACATGTCAAGCAAACCCAGAACACCCGTGGCGGTTTGGGCTTCCAACTGGGCTAATTGGCTTGGGTCGACGCCCGGCAGGGCAACGTGGCTTCCCAAACGGTATATTAATATAATACCCAGGGTATATAAAATCCTTTCCCGTAAATCCTGAATTTTCCAAATGTTCTTAAGGGTCTCGATAAATTTTTTCATCAGTTCAAAATTTTCATGCTCATTTCATCTATTACTAGATGATAGTAGTAGTTCCTTCCAAGTCTTCAATGGCCTTAACAGCTGTTTTTGAAAAAGCATGAGCTTTAACATCCAGCTTGCGGGTAAGGTTCCCGTTGCCTAATATTTTAATTAACCTGTTTTTCTTTGCTAAACCGGCTTCTACCAGGGTATCCACGTCTATCGCACTAAGCTTTTTGGCTTCGGCCAATTCTTCAAGTGTACCGATATTTATTCCCTTGTATTCTTTCCGGTTTATATTTTTAAACCCGAACTTGGGTACGCGCCGTTGCAAAGGCATTTGGCCACCTTCAAAGCCAAGTTTCCTGGAATATCCTGAACGGGATTTGGCACCTTTATGCCCGCGCGTGGATGTACCACCGCGCCCGGAACCTTCGCCGCGGCCAAGCCGTTTATTTGTTTTTACCGAACCTTTAGCGGGTTGTAAATTACTTAAATCCATGGTAATTGTTCTTATCAATTATTTATCCTCAATTTCAACTAAATGACTTACTTTTTGCACCATACCCAAAATTTGCGGGGTAGCTTCTACTTCTTTTCTTTTCCACATTTTCCCCAGGCCAAGGGCCTCGAGGGTACGTCTTTGTCTTTGGTTACTGCCTATTTGGCTTTTCTTTTGAACGATTGTTATCTTTTTTGCCATTGTATTATATTCTAACCGTTAAATACTTTATCCAACGAAACGCCCCGGTGATCAGCCACGGTATACGCGTCCCTTAACTCGAGTAAGGCGGCAAAAGTAGCTTTAACCAGG
>CAZKIR010000602.1:0-2422 GCA_964552835.1 uncultured Bacteroidales bacterium | reverse complement strand
GGGAAAGGGAATATCGGCCGCCTTGTTCATGTCAAATTTTCAAGCAAACCTAAGGGCACTTTTCACGGCCGAGATTTCCCTGGAGGATTTGGTTATCCGGTTAAACGACCGGGTAATAGAAATAGCAGAAGGGGAAAAGTTTATTACCCTGTTTATTGGGCGTATAAACATGGAGAATAGGTATTTCGAGTATATTAACGCTGGCCATAACCCGCCCATTCATTATGACGTGGATAAGAAAAAGCTTAAATACCTGACCAAAGGTTGTATCGGTCTGGGCATGCTCGATAAAATTCCCACGATTAACCGGGGCGAGGTGAAATTAATGGGCAAGAACAAAGTGCTTTGCTACACCGACGGGCTGGTCGAGCTTATCCATGAACATGACGTGGAATACGGTACCACCGAAGTGGTTAAGGCCATATCCAACGAGGTAGATATCGAGGAGAACATCGAAGAAATTATCGAGAACCAAAACATTTACAAGGGCAACTCGGCCATTTTTGATGATATTTCCATTATCGGTATCGAGTTGTTTTAATCCTTCCTTCATACCTGGTAATCCTGGTATGGCGGGGTCAAATAAAAAAAATAAGGTCCTGCCGCGCGTTTAAATGGAATAACAAGAATACAGGCTAAAGGATCCTGAGTTTATTCTTCTTTTTTCGGTAAGTCTTTAGTGGCTTGTTTTTTCACGTGGTACACGTCGTAAGCTACCAAAATGGCAATGAAGCCCCAGAACGGGGCAGAGGCTTTGTCGGTGTCCAAGAAATTATTTAACATCCCGTGCGTGAAATATGTTACCAAGCCCAGGAACAAGGCCATGGAAATTCTTTTATGCCCTTTGTTACGGCTCCTGGTATAAACCCTTACGGCTGTTACACTGGCCGTTATCATGATAAGGATGAACGTTACGGTACCTGGTATGCCAGATTCCGCCAGGGGGCCAATATATTCGCTGTGCGCGTTGCCCCCGTCACCGAAATTAGTACTGATGATGGTTTTGTCATACGACATTTGGAAAGGGGCGTATTGAAACTGGTAGGTGCCCGGTCCCCAACCAAAAACCGGCCGTTCCTTGAACATTTTCAATGCCGCGGCCCAACGGTTCAAACGTTCCACGTTAGAGGCATCAGAAGATATATTGTATATGGATCGCACGTGTTCCGAAAAATCGGTTGAAGAATCCTGTTTGTTTTGTTCCATCATCATGATAATTTCCGTGCGGAAGGACCACAAGGTGCCAAAGATTATTGCCGCGAAAACAATCAGGGTCGTGAACTTTACGCGTAATTTCATTATCCCCCACACGAACAAAGCCACGATAAGGCTTACCCAGGCAGCGCGGGTATACGAGAACGTGATGGCCAGGATAAAAATGACCGTGAGTAGCCACATGCCTTTCCGGTAACCCAGGGGTTTTTTCCCGGGATCCATCGCCAGGGCAATTACTATTGGCAAAAACATGGCCAGGATCGCACCGTAGGAGGTATGATCGTTGTAAAAAGGGGCCATGGCCTGGTGGGCCGCTTTTTGATCCAGGAAACCCCATTGAGAATGTTTTAACAGGGTGTAGGCCACCACGATGGTTAAACTGGCCAGGTAAGCCCAGATATAATTTTTTTCTTTTCCTTTCGTGGTAAATAGCTGGGTGGCCAGGAAATAAAAAGCCACGATAAACCAAATCCTTGCTAAAAGATGTTTAAACGATACGATGGGAAGGCTGCTTGTCATACTGGTAATAAACATCCAAAAAAGGTACAGGTAAATCGAAACAGATACCGGGTGGAGCAATATCTTACGATCAAATTTTTGTTCGTGTACGAGCTTTAAAATGAAAATTACAAGTATCCCGCCAAGGAGCAATTCGGTTGGCAAGTACAAGTCGAATGGTATACCTGATTTAATTTTTCGCAAGGGAATGGACAAGGGGACCAGGAAAACAGTAACGAGCAAGGCATAATCCAGCCGGATAAAAATCAAGATACCAAATACCAAGGCCAGGGGCAATGCGGCAAACATGTAATTCCCGTTCCATATGCCATACAGGTTTATCCCTATAAAGGCAATGGAAAGAAGGTAAACCAGGCCGTGTACTTGTTTTTTATCAGACCACTTGTTAAATAACATTCTCCCGTCGCATCTTTTTAAAGTTCTCGATGATCAGCATGAGCAAGAAAGCTGTCAAGAAAGCACTTACTGTAGAAACCACAACGATCATGGTACGGTGTGGTGTAGCTTTTTTCTCGGGCACGTAAGCCTGGTTGATCATGAATTTGTGGGGCAAATTGCTTTCCGCGTCCACTTTTGCCTCGGTATATTTAGCCTTAAGCTTACTTAAACGGCGGTTTTCCACGTCAAGTTGCTCGGTCATGGAAAGATAAACCCCCCCGTATTTTGCCAGTACGTCCAGTTCTTTTTT
>CAZKIR010000601.1:0-2425 GCA_964552835.1 uncultured Bacteroidales bacterium | reverse complement strand
CGAAACCTCTAGCGTGAACAATGAAAAAGGGTTTTACCTGGGCAGCCAGTTTTTCCCGTTTAAAAAATGGGAGATGAACATGTATTTCGACGCGTACCAATTTCCTTGGTTACGTTACAATGTTTCGGCCCCTATGTCGAGCGGGATTGATTATTTCATGAAAATTGCCTACCAGCCCAACCAATCTACGGCCATGTACTGGCACCTGAAAAACGAACGCGCTGATAAAAACTACAAGGCAAGCGATGAGCAAACAAGCCTGGTCGCGAAATCACACCGGCAACAATACCGCTTTCATATTGAATACGAGCTGGCGGCAGAATGGAAATGCAAGAACCGGCTTGAAATAAAACGATATTTTATTGAAAAAGGGCAACCAGAAAATGGCATGATCTTGTACCAGGATATCCAGTATGCCCCAAGCGCGTTACCATGGCTATTGACCACACGCTTCGCGATCTTTGACACACCGGGTTTTGACACGAGAATATATACCTACGAACATGATGTACTACATGCCTTTTCCGTGCCTTTTTTTTATGGCGAGGGAATAAGGGCTTACGTGAACACGAGGTATAAATTTGGCCGGCGTTTCTCTTGTTGGCTCAAACTGGCACATACTTATTACAGGCTAAAAGGAAAAGATAAAAACCTAAGCAATATAAACCAACCTGAAATCAATTTGCAACTCATCGTTACTTTGTAACTCCTTTACTATTTAAAGTTGGGCACTAACTATTTGGCACAAACAACAAGTTATAAATCATCAGGTTATAGCGTATTTTACATCGAAGGGGCAAGAATGGGCTCTAACCAGAAAGTTCCACGGCCAATTCTTGGAAATAACCAGCTGCCCTAAGCATCCGGTAACCATACCAGGCAAACATCTCCCCATCCACGATTTTTAGTTGGGCTCCTTCAAAAATTGGTTGTAGTTCTTGCATTATTGATTCAGTAAAAGGATAAGGTTCGGTAGAAAGAAAAATGTAGCGTGGTTTCATTTTCAGGATTTGCTCATGTGTCACCGTGGGATAGCGCTCTTCCTCGTCGGCAAATACATTCCGGAAACCGACTTTTTCAAGCATGGAATGCAGGAAGGTATTATTGTTGATGGTCATGAACGGGTTGTTCCAGATCAAGTAAGCTATCGGGATTTCCTTGTCCAAAAGGGGGAAAGGCTTATAGGCAACTTGTAGCTTTTTAATAAGCCTTTTCGCGTCTTTTTTTCGATCCACGATCTTACCAACCTCGTATATCAAACACATGGCCCCCTCGAAAGTACGGATATCAGAAACAAAAACCTTGAATTCACCCATCATGAACTCGATGTCTTCTCTCGGGTTTTCTTCCTTGCTGGCCAGGATCAAGTCAGGTTCCATGGCCTTGATCAAGGCCATGTTAATGTCACGGGGATCACCAATTTTTGTTTTCTGGCTATACTTGCTGGAAGGATGGATACAATAATTCGTGACCCCAAAAATCTCATCATCCAATTTCAGGTGAAATAAAAGTTCGGTTAGCGAAGGGACTAATGAAATAATCCTCTTGGGCGGCCTGGAAAACTCCAGTTGCCTTCCCGTGGCGTCATTAATGGTTACCATGTATTTTCTCCCCTTTAAATTCAGGGTAAAAATACAACTTCTGTTTTAATAAACAAGCCTGTGTTCAAATTGTCTATTTTCTGGCTTGGGAATTCTAACGGAACTTCATTTTTAAACAACAAAAATAAGCTGTTTAATTCCTGCTTTGACAATCAAAAAAAAATCTCACGAGAATAGCCCCGTCGTGATTAACAGGGCTATACCAATAATTTTAAAAATCCCAGCGCATTTAATACGTTTTCACCTCAACCGAACCAAACACCACGTCGGCCTTGATAAACAAATAATTATCCCCTTCAACATACGCCTCGTTGGTGTACAGGGACGAGCCAATCACCGCGGAATTACCCTTGGGTAGTTTCGCGCTGGCAAACACGGCGTCCACGTCAATCCGCAGGGGGGTGCCCTCATTTACCTTGATGATCGTGCCGCCAAAAATCGTGTTCACTTTAACTTGGTAGTTCCCCAGGCCAAGATCAATGTCCCGTAAATCGAATTCACCACTACTAAAAATCACGTTGTATTCTTTTTTGTCTTCGGGCCGCACCCGTTCCTCCTTGAACAGGATATCCGTTTCCTTGGCCTCCCAACGGAACAAACCAAAACTCCCGAGAAGGATACGCAGGCCGATAAAAATAAAGAAAAACGCCACCAAAAATTTAAAGATGGGGAAATGAATGTTGAACACGACCCGGATAATAATGCCCAGGCCAATGATGACCAAGATAATCCCCCAGAAAATACCAGCTCCCATTTTCATTTTATTTTATACCTTAAATCCGCAAGTTAAAAAAAATAGTTTGGCATAGGTCATTTTTTTAGAA
>CAZKIR010000600.1:0-2437 GCA_964552835.1 uncultured Bacteroidales bacterium | reverse complement strand
TTAAAACCCCATATAGACATGGAAGGAGCCACCGGGACGATTCGAGTTTCCATTGTCCCCTGAACGGGGAACCCGGCGAACCGGGCTATGGCCTGCTCTAGGCATTCCGAGTTAAACTCCAATTTGTTACGTGTTGAGTTTCACAAGATGTTAAGGACCAATGCGGGCAATTAAAGTTATATTAAAGAACGTTTTATTTTTTTAATTCTGTTGAAGGTAATCTTCCAATTCTTTGTCCAATATTTTTAATTCTTCAATAATTGGTGAAACGTCTGATTTTGTCTCGTTTTCAATAATTTTTATTACAAACTGAAGGGCCGCCATAGATAAAAAATCCTGCATGTCTTTTTCACTATAACGTTGCTTATATTGTAATATTTTATCATTAATCAATTTAGCCGCCCGTCGTATTTTCTCCTCGTCTTTCCGCTCTATCTTGAGCGGGTAATAACGGTCGGCAACATTCACCCGTATTGAAAATTTATCTTCTGTCATATATTTTCCCAGCTACCTGTTCAACATGGCTATGCATTTATCAATCTCCCGCACTATCCTGTTTATTTTTAACTTGGCGTCGTGAGAATCCTCACCTGTTGACGCTATCGTTTTGGCTAATTTTAAATTATTGTATTTATTTTCCAACTCGGTATACTGTTGATCCAATTTTTCTGATTTGCCCAACAGTTCCAAATTTTCTGTTTTTAGCCGGTTATTATCTTGTTTTTCCTTCTCGTACAAGGAAATAACCTGTTCAATTTTGTCCCGTAAAGTAACAACAATATCACTTGTATTGTTTATCATATGGCTAAAAAAATTCTCATACAAAATTAACATTGCTTTAACAATATCAAAAAAAAAGCAGCTTTTTTTTATTTTTTCCCTATTTGATCATAGATTTGAGCTTTTTCTAGCTTGAATTTATTTAAGAATACAGGCTAAAAATTAATGAATGATTTTATAAATAAGGAGACTGGCAAGGGGTATGAAAAAATTTTTAATCATGGCCATATTCATACTAGGGATACTGGCCCAGAAAGTTCTTTCACAAGAAAAATTTATCCAACCAATTCAAACCCCGATATACCTGTCTGGTACTTTCGGGGAATTACGGACCAACCATTTCCACACGGGAATGGATATTAAAACCGGTGGAAAAACAGGCATACCGATCCAAGCCATCGCGAGCGGTTACGTTTACCGGATTAAAGTATCAACAGGGGGCTACGGGAACGCGGTGTATATCAATCATCCAACCGGGCATACCAGTGTATATGCCCACCTGGAAGAATTTAACCCGGCCATCACGAAAATAGTACGCGATTTCCAGTACCATCGTGAAAAACACGAGGCCCATATCTTCCTGGAACCTGACAGGCTGCCCGTGAAACAAGGTGAAATTATTGGCACCTCAGGAAATAGCGGAAGTTCACTAGGCCCCCACCTGCATTTTGAAATTCGGGAAACGGATACTGAAAAACCTCAAAACCCCCATGTATATTACGAATTGCCAGATAATATTGCCCCCGACATACGGCGGGTAGGCATTTATCCCATTGGCACGGGAAGCCGTGTTGACCCTCGACACGAGAAAACGATTATACCAGTGAATGGGAAAAATGGAAAATATCATATCGCGGCAAAACGGGACATTCTTGTCCCGGGTCCTGTTGGCATCGGGGTTGAAACCTATGATTACCTGAATTATAGCAGAAACCGCTGCGGTGTTTACTCTATCGAGCTTTTGCTTGATTCGACATTGATATACAAACACGTGATGGACAATTTATCATTTCATGAAACCAGGTATATAAATGCCCACCTTGATTATGAAGAAACCATATTGAACAAGCACAAGATACAACGCCTGTATTTATTGCCCAATAACCACATGGGAATGTATTCCGTGATCAGGGACAAGGGGCATATCCACCTTTCGGATACAGGTGAACACCTTATTGAAATCAGGGTACTGGATTTTTACGGGAACCTTTCCACCTTGTCTTTTAATATACAAGGGAAAAAAACGGAAGAAACCCCGCCCAAGCTTTATGGTAACGGGAAATACGTGGAAATAATGCCCTATCAGCATGAAAATGAATACCTGGGAAGAAACGTGCAAGTTTTTTTTCCAGAAAACTGCTTTTACGACACCTTATATTTCAAGTACACGAGGTTGCCCGGGGGGGCATTGGACGCTAGCCCAATTCACCAGCTACATGACATGTACACCCCGGTACATAAAAAATACAAGCTGGGTATCCATACCGAGGGCCTACCCGGCCATCTTTTAACCAAGGCCGTTATCGTGAACCTGAACGATGAAACAAAACCCGAAAGCCTCACGAGCACGGTTGAAAACAACCATGTTATCGCGTATCCCAATCAACTTGGAAAATTCTCCGTGCGGCTGGATACCATGCCACCGGGGATTGTCCCT
>CAZKIR010000599.1:0-2452 GCA_964552835.1 uncultured Bacteroidales bacterium | reverse complement strand
GTACCCTTGCCACAATGGGTTGAACATGTCGCGGGTAACTTTCTCGTGAATTTTGCTTACCGCGTTCACCTCCCTGGATAGGTTGGCCGCCAGGTGGCTCATGTTAAATTTTTGAAATTTGTCAGTATCTTCCGGTTTGCCTAGATCCATGAATTCGTCCCAGCTAATGTGCAAACGGCCCGGGTAATGGGCAAAATACGTCCGGAGCAGGCCCTCGTCAAACTGGTCGTGCCCGGCAGGCACGGGTGTATGGGTAGTAAAAAGGGTTGTTGATTTAACGATTTCTTTCGCTTCAGAATACATGAGGTTTTTTTCCATCACCAGTTGCCGCAAGCGTTCTAGCCCGATAAAGGCACTGTGGCCTTCATTGCTGTGGTAAATGTCGGGACAGATGCCCAGGAGATCCAGGGTACGGATGCCACCTATCCCCAGAAGGAATTCTTGTTTCAGTCGGTTTTCGTTGTTGCCCCCGTACAAGTAATGGGTTATTTCTCTGTCTTGCGGGGTGTTCAAGGGTATGTCGGTGTCTAGCAAATACTGGGTTACCTGCCCGATTTCTAATTTCCATACATGCGCGTAAAGGGTACGGCCTGGAAAACCAATTTTTACTTGTAGTTCGTTCCCGTCCTGGCCTTTTAACTGTGTTAGCGGTAATTTGGAAAACAGGTTGTGGTCTTTTGCAGCGATTTGTTCACCGTATAAGGAAACCTGTTGTTTAAAATAGCCATAACCATACAGTAAACCAATGGCCACTATGTTTACCCCCGAGTCGCTGGCTTCTTTCAGGTAATCGCCTGCCAGGATACCGAGCCCGCCAGAGAAAAGCTTGAGTGAATTGTGAAGCCCGTACTCCATACTGAAATAAGCGATAAGAGGTGTGCCTTCAGCTATCGGGCGGGCCATGTATTCTTTAAACTCCTTGTATACTTTGTTTACTTGCTCGAGGTACGCGGGGTCTGCTTCTAAATCTTTTAAACATTGAAATTCAACTTTTTCGAACAGTAAAAATGGATTTTGCCCGCATTCTTTCCAAATTTTGGGGTCGATTTGTTCAAATAGTGCCGTGGCATCGTGGTTCCATGTCCACCACAGGTTTCTTGATAATTCCTCGAGGGGCTTTAACTTGTCAGGTAGATTGGATTGCACTTCCAGCTTGTTCCAGATGGGTTGGTTCACGATGCTTTTCCTGGCCTTTGGCACGTGTTCTGTTTGTGCGATATCGGCAAACAAATGCGCGCGTTGGTGCACTTTCTCAAGGGCTATCCCAAAACTTTCTTCATAATATTTGAAAAAGCTTTTCCAGGTAGCAGACTGCCCGATTTTCATGGCCAGCTTTTTAGACTTCTCTTTTTGATCAGTTGACAGCCTGGCATATTCATTGATTGCTTGAACGATCTGCCCGGTCACCTGCTCGTCGTTAGCTTTTTTTCGGTCCAGTATCATGATGGCTTTTCCCCGCTCTGAATGGTTTTTTGCCACCCAGTCGCCAAAACCGGCCAGGTTGGTTGTGACTGTTGGTACACCTAGCATGAGGCTTTCTTGCGGGGTGTAGCCCCATGGTTCGTACAAGGATGGGAACACGCCCATGTCCATGCCTGCCAAAAGTGTATAGTAGGGTATGTTAAACAGCCCATCGTTCCCGTTAAGGTAAGCCGGGATATAAATAACTTTTACCTTGTCGTCCGGGTTGTTGCCCAGCCCGGCCTGGTGTATACGGTTTAAAACCGGGTCTGACTCGGGATCGCTTAAATTGTGCGTGAGGAACCTTCCTTGTATTTTCCGGTCATCGCCGGTTTCAAGTTTTTGCAATAATTCCAGTTTGGGGCCTTGTTCACTGGCCGGGATCATGATGAAGGCCAAAACCTGCTTTCCTAACTCGTTGGATTGGTTCAGTTTGCCCAGGGAATCAATAAAAAGATCAGTACCTTTGTTTTTAAACTCGTGCCTCCCGCTATTGCAAATGAACAAGCTATCGTTGGGAAGTTCATGCCCTAATAAGGCCGCACCGACCCTTGCCAAAATTTTCCTTGAATTTTCCCGTCGGCTTTTATATTCTTGTTCACCAAACAAGGTGTTTTCGTCAAAGCCATTCGGGGTAACCTGGTCCACTTTTTTGTCCAGGAACAGCTTACATTCTTCTGCCGTGAGGCTGCTCACGGTGGTGAAACAATCTGCCTCGTGGGCGGCTTTTTTTTCCAGGCTCATTTTTGATACCACGTTAAATTCCTTGGCCAGTTCACTGGGGACATGTTTTGCAGAGGGTCCATGCAGCTGTTTATTGCTGCCTGCAATCGTGCGGCCCAGCACGGTTGCATGCGTGGTAAAAACAGTAGCTACCTGTGGAACCTTGTCTTTCAGGTACAATACCCCGTTTCCCGTTAGCCATTCGTGAAACTGGGCTACCACCCGATCGCTCGCGTTCAGGTAATAATTGGTAAAACTCTCGATAATT
>CAZKIR010000598.1:0-2461 GCA_964552835.1 uncultured Bacteroidales bacterium | reverse complement strand
CTACGGTCACGTCCTTCACGGTCACTGTTTCTATCGGCACCCACGGCAAGTATAATAATATCAGCCTGCCGTGCAATTTTTACTGCCTCTTTAATTAATTGTTTATCCTTTTTTAATTGTTCTGCATTCTCTGGTATTGGGGTTGTGATTTTACAACCTTCAGCATAACTCACGATAAAATCCTTTCCGGCTCTCTTTTGAATTCCTTCGCGAACTGTAACGAAATACTTAGGGTCTTCGGTACTATAATCACCAAGGTTAACATTATTTGCATTTGGCCCGATTACAGCAATTTTTGAATATTTTTCTTTAGTAAGAGGAAGGCAATGGTTCTCATTCTTGAGCATGATAACTCCCTGCTTTGCGGCTTCAAGAGCAAGTTCCTTGCTTTCAGATCGATTGGAAATTTCAATGGCCCTTTCTTCATTAGCATAAGGATTTTCGAATAATCCGAGTTTGAATTTAAGCCGTAACACCTCTTTAACCATTTCATCCAGCATGGCTTCATTTACTTCACCCTGCTTAACCAGATCAACAAGTGCCGGATAACACTCCTGTTCTAACGTCTCAATATTGACTCCTGCTTCTAAAGCCATCTTGGCTGCTTCTATACTATCATTCGCTACAAAATGTCTGTAAAACTCCTACTGCCACCCCCTGGTGAGCAGCCGAATTGCGAAATAATCAGAAACAACGATGCCATTGAATCCCCAGTCCTTTCGAAGAACATCCCTGAGAAGGTACGAATTGGTATGGGTAGGGATGCCATCAAATTCACCATAGGAGGCCATGACTGCCAAAGCTCCAGAGCGCTTTACCACCTGCTCAAATGGGTACATAAAAACTTCTCTCAGTTCTCTTTCAGTCCCCACAATTGGAGCACAATTCAAACCACCAGTTGTAGTCCCATGGCCTGGAAAATGTTTCAATGTGGCAATAACATGTTCAGGATGATCAATAGCCTGATTTTTACCTTGCATTGCATTGACAGCATGTACGGCAATTTCACCACCAAGATACGGGTCCTCACCAAAAGATTCCGAAAACCTGCCCCACCTGGGATCTCTTACCACATCCAATACAGGTGACAGAAGCTGCGCCACACCCCTTGATCTGGCTTCCCTGGCGATAACAGAATAAACACTATCAATTAGTTCAAGATTAAACGTGCTTGCCAGTGCACTGGCCTGCGGAAAGCTGGTGGCTTTGTTATTAACATAGCCATGTAGACCTTCGCCGTGAATTATAGCCGGTATTCCAAGACGTGTTTCTTCAACAAGATACCCCTGAATCCAGTTATGAATTCTAACCGACGTTGGTTCATCTGCATGAAAATAATCTCTTATCTGACCTAACCCGTTAACCAAAACGGATTTCGCCTTAACTGTATCAATAATACTTTCTAAAACAAATGATTGTGCTGCAGTACATTGAGTCTGCATTGCCTTTTCTTCGAGTGTCATTCGATCAAGTAAATCTTCGACTCTTTCTTCAATAGATAAACTTGAATTTAAATAAGGTACCCCGTCTTTTTCGGTTTTGCATGATTGAAGCAGAAAAATGAACATAGTTATCCCGCTAATCAACAAAATATTGAACCTTATTAATTTTTCACCCTTTTCCTTTTGGTTGTTAAACATATATAAATATATTTTTTGTCAAAGAAAATCCCCCGGATTTATTGATCTATCATTTTAAATAAAAGATTAATAAAAACAGGTCATTCCCTATTATTACCCGGGGGATTCTTAACCAATTAACTACTAACATTTTTTAAAATCATGCAAAATTGTTGGTTACTCAGTGCTATTAACTACTTTAATATCCGATACAAGAACACTCCCTTTATTGATAGCTCCTTTATCGGGCTGTCGCCCCCCCCACCGAGAGTCTCATTTTCCCCTTGGGCACTGACATTTGTTTTTCAGGGCAATATATCATTAAATCTTCCGCGTTAATATCAAAAGTTAATGTACGTTGTTCGCCGGCTTTAAGAAATATTCTTTTAAAACCACAGAGAATATTTAAAGGCGAATCTTCACGATCGGGGTATGATGCATAAATCTGGATAACCTCATCTCCATCGTAATCACCTTCGTTAGATACCGTTACCGAGAGTTTGAGATTGCTACCTGCAACGTACTTACCGGGTAAATCAAGATTAGAATACCGGAACCTAGTATAGCTCAATCCATGCCCGAAAGCATAAAGCGGACTTCCCTTGTAATATTTGTAAGTACGTCCATCCATCCTGTAATCTTCAAAAGGAGGTAAGTCGTCAGCACTCCTGTAAAAGGTAACCGGTAAACGTCCCCCCGGGTTGTAATCTCCAAATAAAACATCAGCAATGGCAGTTCCACCTGCCTGACCCGGATACCAAGCCTCCAGTATTGCAGGAACATGCTCAGACTCCCAGTTGATTGCTAAAACACTACCATTAAGTAAAACCAATACAATGGGC
>CAZKIR010000597.1:0-2462 GCA_964552835.1 uncultured Bacteroidales bacterium | reverse complement strand
AAACCTCTTAATGGTGAGGATTTCATCTGTTAATAAACTACTCAACTTAGTACCGTGATATTCTTTGGATAATTCAAGCAAGCGTGAAAGGTATATGATTTGACGATCGCCCCAGTAACCAATATTAGACCAAGGATCAGAAGGATCAAACACCTCCCAATCGATCCCTTCACGGGTAACGCGGTAAGGGTTAAAACCGTCCATGGTAGATGCGTTGACAAATTTGGCAATCATGTTTTCAATATACCCGGGATATGAAAAAGCCAAGGCTTCCCAATTTTGGAATATATCTCTCCAGTTTCCCTGAAAATCGAGGTTTACCGAACCATCCAGCCGTTCGATATTAATTGAAAAATCGTTCCACGGGCGACTGGGGTCCCCGTGCCGTCGGCTAAACATGATAGGCAAGTATTCCATGGCCAACCGTTTTAAGTGACTGGAAGCTAGCTGGTCTACAAGTTCCAAAAAATCTTCTAACTGGTAGGTTTTATCCTGGCTTAAAAACCCGGTAAAACTATCGTGCACGTTTTTATTCCAGGTTTTTACAAAATCCTTGAAATCAACCATGGAAATGGAATAATTGGCATGAAAAATACCTCCCCGCATCACGTTATACAAAACATTTGAAAAATGCCGGTTGGCCTGTAAAGCATCATTCGAATATTGTACCCCGTCGGCACTGGCAACAATTTGCCTGATCCGCCAGTCGCCTTCCTGGACATCTGCCATCACTTGGTTTATCAAACCCTTGTTTTCAAGTACCGACTTTTTAAGCCAGGCAATATCAGTGATGCTTTGGTTCAGGTTTGCCACGATATACCAATCGGTTTCATCGTTTTCCTTCAAGCTGATAACATCATGAATGAAATAAGCCCCCCGTTGTCCCTTGATAATATACTCGGCCACCACTTGCCGGCCCTTTCGAAAATCATCCAGTTGCCTGGAAGACAATAGTATGCCCGGGGACTTAAAGCCATGTTGCCAAACCGTGGTGGCTTTTAAAGATTCGCTGGGCTCTGCCCGGTCGGTTATTATAGAATTAAGTGTAAACAGGCCAATCCCTGTTTTTTTTATGGTTTCATTTTTCTTGTAAGCATCCACCAGGGTGCTTTTCTCGGTTTGCAACATTTTGTTCACACCATGGGGCAGGATATTTTGAAAACCGTCAATCAAATCAATGTCTAGCCTTGTTTCAGAAAAGTTAGCCAGCCTAGACCTTCTGACAAACCCAAATTTTCGGCTGTTCAACCATTGGTAACTAAATATTACCCCGAGGCTATGGTTTACCTCCTCAAACATGATTTTATTTCCCGGGATGTTCTTGTACAAGTTCCTTTCGATCTCGTAAATACCCTGGTAACGGTCTGATAAGGGTTCCCATATTTTATAGGGTCCGTCTGATTTTATTAAAAAGATGCTACGAGGCCCCGTGTGGTGATAAGAGTCATGAATTTTATCATCCGTGTAATAGGGAAACAGGGCGTTTTCAGGATTTTTCCTGCCCGCTGTCACCCCCCCGGTAGAAGAAACAAACATCCAGTGGTCACCACTGCTTATGATGCTCATGAAGAAGGGGGGCATCTTGTCAAAATGGTTAATCCGGTACCATGTTTCACCATCACGTTCCATGTAAGCCCAGTTAAGGCATTTATCATCTCCATGTAACTCGTGGGATCCAGCTTGAAGAGATTTATTTATCATAAAAGTTCAAGTTTATTCAACATAAAAAGGGACATTTCCCGTGGCCGCGTGGCCATGGCCATCAAAGCCGTATACAAACAAGCGGTATGCCCCGGCAGTAACAGGCGCTTTTATTTCCTGTTCCCGAGCACCTTCTGTTTTAGTAAGTGTTTCAGGGCGCGATTCATAGTCGCCCCCTTCCCCCAAATCGGTACTTTCCGGTAATATTTCCCAGATAATTTTCAAGGTGTCACCATCAGGGTCTTGCAATTTCACGGAAGCTTGCATGTTTGCACCGGGTTTCACCATCACGTTGTCGTATCGGGTAAGCCCGTTCAAGAACAAGTTATCGATTTTTGGTGTTTGGTTGTCGGGCCATTGCCCCTTCCATATATGGTGCATTACATCTACTGTTTCAGTTTCCTCGCCAGTTTCCAGGAACATACCGTACCATGTTGGTGTCCGTTCTTGTTTTTGGCCCCACAAGAAGACATATGATCCCAAGCACCTTAAAGAATCGGCGGCAATGGCCACCTGGTAGCGTTCTTCAAAAGCCCTGGCTTTCTCGTAGCTGGTTTGTTCGACAGGAGCGCCCCACTCTGTCCTGGGCACTTCCCAATGGCCCGTGGCGCCCCATTCCGTTACCATGTAAGGGCCGTCATAACCAGCCTCGCGCAAGCGGGTTTGCAGGTTCACGATATCACCGTACATTTGTACGCTTAAAAAATCAAGCGCCTGGGCATTTTCTTTAATGTAATCAACTTCCATTTTCGAAATACCTG
>CAZKIR010000596.1:0-2466 GCA_964552835.1 uncultured Bacteroidales bacterium | reverse complement strand
CCACTTGTATTACCAAGTTATCGTAAGGGACCTGAATGCTGTCAGGGACAAAATACAATGAATCATCTTGTTGTTGCCCCATGGAAACAAGGGCAAAAGTGCACAAGAGTATACTGGGCAAAAGGTTTCTTAGAATCTTATTAAATTGGGCCATTAATATTGGAATGGTTTTTTACAGACAGGTAAAGGTTTTTTTCGTGTTGTTTTCTTAAATAACGTCATTTACGCGATAAAGTTTCATCAAGAAACTTCGCGAAAATAATTCAATAAAACGAGAAAAATATATATTTTTGTGCCTTCTAAATCGCCTCCTTAGCTCAGTTGGTAGAGCGGCTCACTCGTAATGAGCAGGTCGCGGGTTCAAGTCCCGTGGGAGGCTCAAGAATATTTATTTACTTGTTCAATGAGCCCCGCTTAAAAAGGTAGCTTTTTAGGCTATACTCTTTAATTATTTGTTATATTCGCGGGGCAAGAAAGGCGGCAATAGCTCAGTAGGTAGAGCGTAAGCTTCCCAAGCTTAAGGTCGCGGGTTCGATTCCCGTTTGCCGCTCTCCTTTTTTTATAATAATCCACACGAAATAGTATTAAATTTATGAAAGCAGAGATTATCACCATTGGTGATGAGATATTGATCGGTCAGATCGTGGATTCAAACTCGTCATGGATAGCCGGGCAATTAAATGCCATAGGTATCACGGTTGAACGGGTTGTGTCCATTTCAGATAAACAAAGGGCTATTCATGAAGCTTTACAAGAAGCTGACGATAGGGCCGACCTGACCATCCTGACCGGGGGGCTCGGCCCAACAAGGGACGACACGACCAAGAAGGCCTTGTGCGGGTATTTTAACTGTAAGCTCGTGTTTAACGAGAAAATTTACGCGGATGTAAAAAAATTCCTTGAATCGAAAAAAAGGGACATTTCTGATTTGAACAGGGAACAAGCCGAGATACCGGAAAAGGCTTTCCCCATACAAAATATATATGGTACCGCACCTGGTTTATGGTTTGAAAAAGGGAAAAAGGTTTTTGTCTCTTTACCGGGCGTGCCATACGAGATGAAGGAAATGATTGTTGGACACGTGCTGCCCGGGCTTAAAGAAAAATTTAACTTGCCGGGCATGTACCATGAAACGGTCTTGACCACGGGTATCCCGGAATCTGATCTGGCATCGGCCCTGGCCACGATCGAGGATTCCTTGCCGGGCCATGTAAAACTGGCCTACTTGCCTTCCCCTGGCAGGGTAAGGTTAAGGTTAACAGGGACCGGCAAACAAAGGGAAAAATTAGAGGGCGAGATAAAAAACATCATTGAAAAGATCAAACAAACCATTCCCCTTTATATTTACGGGTATAATAATGATACATTAGAAGCCATAGTGGGAGAGATGCTCAAGGAAAAAAAGTATAGCCTGTCTACCGCCGAAAGTTGCACGGGCGGTAATATTGCTCATATGATTACCACTGTCCCGGGCAGTTCCAATTATTTTACCGGCTCGATCATTGCCTACGCGAACGAGGTAAAAGAAAAATTTTTAAACGTGCCGGCCCGGGATATTAAAAACCACGGGGCCGTGAGCAAGGAAGTGATCGAGGCCATGGCAATAGGGTGTAACCGATTCTTTAACACGGATTTTTCCTTAGCCAGTTCCGGCATCGCGGGCCCCGGGGGCGGTAGCACCGAGAAACCTGTTGGCACTACTTGGATAGCCTTGGCACAAAGCGATAAGGTGTGGTCCAAACTCTTTAACCTGGGCGACGAAAGGGGAAGAAATATCGAGAAAGCATCGATAGCCGCCCTAAATATGCTTAGGGTGCGACTTTTGGAGGAAAAATAAATTTTTCCCATTTCTTTGATTTATCAATTAAAATCATTTATTTTGCGCAATATTTTAAGAAAGCAGAATTAAATTAAGATAACGATGTCAAAAGTTTGTCAGATAACAGGAAAGAGGGTCTTGGTAGGGAATAACGTGGCCCACTCGAACAAGAGGACCAAGAGAAAATTTAAACCAAATCTTTTCGATAAAAAGTTTTATTTTGAAGAAGAGAAACGGTATGTTAAACTTAGGGTATCGGCCGCTGGCATCCGGATTATTAACCGGCAAGGCCTGAAAACAGCCCTCAACAATGCAAAGAATAAAGGATTTATCGCGAACTATTAATCAAGTGTAATAAGTTATGGCAAAAAAAGCGAAAGGAAACCGGGTACAGGTCATTTTAGAATGTGCCGAACACAAAGACAGCGGGTTGCCCGGTACTTCCAGGTATATTACTACCAAGAACCGGAAAAATACACCCGGTAAACTGGAATTGAAAAAGTACAACCCCATCATGAAAAAAGTAACCTTGCACCGTGAAATAAAATAAAACAATTAAATTATGGCAAAGAAAGCAGTAGCTAGTTTACGTAAAGAAGGCGGAAAAGGGTTTACCAAATGCATCAAAATGGTAAAATCACCCAAAA
>CAZKIR010000595.1:0-2468 GCA_964552835.1 uncultured Bacteroidales bacterium | reverse complement strand
TGCATACCCCGAACCTTGACCAGTTTGCTGCCCAGGGGGAACGGTACACGAACATGTACACGGTAACTGCCGTTAGTTCACCTAGCCGCAGTGCCCTGATAACAGGAATGTACCCCACCAGTACCGGGTGCCACCAGCACCGCACGCGGTACAAGGATTCCTTGCCCGATCCGGTACGGCCGATTACCCACCTTTTCCGTGAAGCGGGGTATTTTACCTCGAACGGGAATTTTCAAAACATGGAAAAACCTGGCAAACAGGATTACAATTTTTTGGCAGACAGCCTGTACGATGGTACTGATTGGACCCAGCGGGATGCAGGGCAACCTTTCTTTGCCCAAGTACAAGTTTTTTGGCCTCACCGCCCCTTCAAGCGGGATACCGCGAACCCGGTCGACCCCGGCAAGCTAACCATCCCCCCCTATTATCCCGATCATCCCGTTACCCGGCACGACTGGGCTTGGTATCTCGAGTTTATCCAGCTCATGGACAAGGAAGTGGGGAAAGTGCTTGAACGGTTGGACCAGGAAGGCTTGACCGAAAATACCGTGGTGTTCTTTTTTGGCGATCAGGGTAGGCCCCATGTACGGGCCAAGCAATTCATGTACGACGGGGGCATCAACACCCCCTTGATCGTCCGTTGGCCCGGTAAGATTAAAGCCGGCAAGGTAAACGATCAAATGGTAAGCAACATTGATATTGCCGCTGCCAGCCTGCAAATAGCCGGTATCCCGGTCCCTGATTACATGCAGGGCAGGGATTTTCTCTCGAAAAACAGCCCCGGGCGTGAATACATTTACGCCATGCGCGACCGACGTGATGAAACGGTGGACCGGATAAGAGCTGTCCGATCGAGACAATTCAAGTATATCCGGAATTTTTATCCCGAGAGGCCCTATACACAATTTAACGCCTACAAGAAACAAGCGTATCCCGTGCTCACCCTCATGCAAGAATTAAAAAAGCAAGGCAGGCTGAACGATGCCCAGCTTCATTTCATGGCCAATGAAAGGCCCCCGGAAGAATTATATGATGTTATAAATGATCCTTACGAGATAAACAACTTGGCGGATAATAAAGAATACAAGGAGGAACTGGAAAAATACAGGGAGTTGTTGGATGAATGGATAAAAAAAGCCGACCTGGGCACTTATCCGGAGGAACCTGAAGAAATTGAATACGCGAAGGAGTTGATGGAGGAAAGGTACAAGGAACGAATGAGGGAAAAAGGACTGGGCGAAAACCCCACGGACCAGGAAATCCTGGACTATTGGAAAACAAAGTTCGGCTTGGAGTAAATTTTACTGGAATAACTTTTAATCCCGGCAAATGAAGGGATGGAAAAAAATCATACGGGCTTTACCGGCTATTGCATTGTTTGCATGGGCGATAAACATTTGCCATGCAGAATATGCCTTTAAGGAACTGACCGTTCAAGATGGCTTGTCGCACAACACGGTATACAAGATATACCAAGACAGCTATGGCTACCTTTGGTTTGGTACGGAAGACGGCCTGAACCGGTACAATGGCATTGAATTTACCATTTACAGGAACCAGCCGGGTGAGAAATACTCCATACACAATAACGTGATATCCGATATTTTGGAAGATTCACGTGGCAACTTGTGGGTATGCAGTGGCAACTTGGGATTGGACGTGTATGCCCGGGAAAAAGAACATTTTATTTCCTACAGGCAAAAACTACTGGATGCCCGGCTTGGTGAAAGGGTAGATATCCGTGTTATCCACGAGGACAAGGAGGGCTTGATTTGGCTCGGAACAGCCCAGGGCCTGATAAAATTTGACGTGGAAAGGGGCAGCCTGTATAGGATGCCATACAATGAACTGGCATACAACGATACCACGATGCCCAACCCTGGTATTTACGATATTCTTGAAGATAAAAAGGGGCGGCTCTGGATCGGTTCTTACGGGGGGATAAGCGTTTATTATAAGGAGAAAAGTATTTTTGAACATTTTACCGGGCAAAATGCAAGCGAACATGGCATCAAGACCCCGTGGATAAGAAAAATTGAGTATTGCGAGAAGACCGGCAAAATTATGATTGGCACCAATTCCTCGGGGGTATACTATTGGGACGAACCCTCCGGGCGGTTTTACCCTATCGACATACTGAATGGCAACGTCCGTGATATGATCATCGACGGGAACAAGCTATGGATTTCTCTGGCCAAAGGTTTATACTGTTATAACATCGATACCCGGGAATTGGAACAAATAATAAGCGACGAAAGAAACCCCTTGAGCATCAATTCAAATAATACCCAATCCCTCTGTATCGACCATTCGGGCACTCTATGGATTGGTACCTGGCACAACGGGGTAAATTATTATCACCCCAGTGAAAACAAATTTACCCATTTCAAGAAAGAAACATGCAGGAACAGCTTGAGCCATAACACGGTACGGTCCATAGCAGAGGATTTCCAGGGCGATTTGTACAT
>CAZKIR010000594.1:0-2474 GCA_964552835.1 uncultured Bacteroidales bacterium | reverse complement strand
AACCAATATTTTGGTATACCTTTTTAACTTCCTGTATTTTAGGGGAAAGTGAAAGGTCCGGGAAGATCAGCCCGTTTAGGCAAAAATTCTTGTCATTGGGCTTATCGCCAAAATCACCGCCATAGGCGTAATATTTTTCCCCATTATCGGCCGTTTTTTCAATTCCCTGGTCGATCCAATCCCAGATACAGCCGCCAATCAGTCTTGGATAGTAGGCAAAAGTATCCATGTATGTTTTCAGGTTACCCACCGAATTGCCCATGGCATGTGCATACTCGTTTAGCAGGAAAGGCTTGGGATCATCGCTTTTCCCGGCATCCGCCAATTGATTAACCGATAAATATCGATAGGGAGAATTTCCACCAATGGTTTCAGGTATGGTGTCATTCAAGTTGAAATGATAATGAGTGGGACGGGTGTGGTCAATCTTTTTGGTAGCCGCTGAAATTGCCTTAAAATTTACGCCAATACCTGCTTCATTGCCAAAAGACCAAAGCACAACAGAGGCATGGTTCTTATCGCGTTCAACCATTGATACCATACGTTCTACATGTGCTTTTTTCCATGTTGTATCGTGGGCCAGCGATTCCTCCCCATACCGCATCCCGTGTGATTCCACGTTGGCCTCGTCAATCACGTAAATGCCGTATTCATCGCAGATGCCATACCATCTTGGATCACTGGGATAATGTGCTGTACGCACGCAATTGATGTTATGGCGTTTCATTAATTTGGCTTCTTCGATCATTTGCCCGAGGGTGAGGGTATGCCCGGTCAACGGATTGTGCTCGACCCTGTTTACCCCTTTAAACATGATGGCTTTTCCATTGATCATAACTTGTTTATCCCTGATCTCGATTTCCCGGAACCCGAACTTGCAGGATGCCCATTCGACTGTTTTTTTATTGCCATCCTCCAGTGCCAATACCAGGGTATAAAGGTAAGGGTGTTCAGCCGACCATTTTCGGGGGGCATTGACATTTGTTTTAATTGTTACTGTTGTTTGTCTACCGGGTTTGATATTTCCTGTTTGGATGCAGTTATCACCCTGTATGTCAACAGATTGTGATTTGTGATCGAACAAGCTCAAGCGCAATGTGCCTGATTGCATTTCTGAAGCAAAATTGCTGATATCAGCTTGTACTGTTAACCTGGCATGACGGTATTGCTGATCCAGGTCCGTGAAAGCAAAAAAATCGCGGATGTGCAATCGCGACGGGGCATAAAGGTAAACATCCCTGAATATACCGCTTAACCGCCAACCATCCTGATCCTCCAGGTAACTGCCATCAGACCAGCGAAAGACTTTCGCTGCCAGCAGGTTTTTTCCTTCTTTAAGATATGGCGTGATGTTAAATTCTGCAGGTGTACGGCTACCTTGGCTGTAGCCCACCTTTTCACCATTGATCCACAGGTAAAAAGCCGATTGTACCCCGTCAAAATGGATAAATATTTCTTTCCCGTCCCAGTCTTCAGGAACTGTAAATGTTTTCCTGTAAGAGCCAACCGGGTTGTCCCTGTCAATAAACGGCGGGTTGGCCGTAAAGGGGTATTTTATGTTCGTGTAAATGGGCGTACCATATCCATGCATTTCCCAGTTTGATGGCACGGGAATTTCAGCCCATCCCGCGGCATCATACTTATTTTTATAAAAATTCATTGGGCTTTCCCCGGGAGTAGGCGACCAGGTAAATTTCCAATTGCCATTAAGTGATTTGTAATAAGCCGATTGACGGATATCACATTTCAGTGCCCCGCTCAATGAGCCATAGGGCACACTGGTAACCCGCCCAGGTTCTTTATTGATATTTGTTACCCTTTGGTTTTCCCAGTCGTTTTGCTTTTTGTTGCATGAAACAGTGAAGGCCAATAAAAGGAATAGAACAAAGATCTTTGTTTTCATATAAAATCAAATTTCCGAGGGTTTAAATATATGAAAATATCTGCTAAAATCAAATGTTTCCCTTAAACCACAAGTTTTTGAAGTTTTTTTTTAGCTTTCTGAAAGAAAAAAAATATGAAGACAACTATTTTGAATATCATTGGCAAATCAACAATTTTAATATATTGTATTATTGCCTCGTTTTCCTGTCAATCAAGCCAGGAATTGAATAATGACCAGGTTATCTCTTATGTAATCCCGCTCATTGGCACATCCTATTCCGAGACCCTTTCATCAGATTTTGAAGTGACCAATTTCAGCGCGGCCAACTATTTGACCAACACGGGTATCCTGACTGAAGTATCGGCAACTGCCCGGTCAACCATTACAAAGAATACATACGGGCAAGCCTCCGATTCTGCCAACATTATTTTCGACCTCTAACGATATGGCAAGAGGAGGGAAGTTGGAATTTTTGGTTGTTTCAACTATTAAAAAAACAGGATTGATCTGCAATATATTTTTGACCGGTTTTACAGCCTCAATCCCATCAAGGTAATATCGTCCCTTTGTTCCTCGCCGTTTTGGTGCT